>JABJBS010000424.1 GCA_018668695.1 Deltaproteobacteria bacterium | reverse complement strand
TTGTAGGTAAACGAATCGTAGTTATCGATCATGATAATCATGATGGGTTCCCACCTCTCAAGGCCACTGCGGCCTCATTAGACTCCATATTGGCTTCTTGAGCCGCTTGCAACGCATCGAACCGGGTCCAGAATCTTGGAGCCAAAGCGAAAACCACGGTGGCTACGGCTGCAACGAGCATGGCACAGAAGAAAACCATCTGGCCACCGAGCGCTTCATAAACATAGCCACCACAGAGGTATCCTACAATCATGCCCATGCTCATAAACGCGAGGGCGGCACTTTGAACCGTTGCGCGTATTTCAGCGGGGGCGTGTTTTTGAACCTGGTTGACCATGGAAAGATAGAACATGCCAAAAGTCACTCCGTGGAGTGGCTGACTCAAGAGGATTTCGGTACGTCCCGTCAGCTCACTTAGAAGCGCCCATCGTGTGGTCGCTAATAAGCCGCAGACGGCGAGTAACCGCACGGGGCTAACCCATTTAAGGATTCGGTGCGCTTGAGTCATTAAGAGCACTTCTGTGCCCACGCCAATGGCCCATGCTGTGCCAATAAAGTCGTAACTAAAGCCCAGCGAACGCATGTGAAGCCCAAAGTACGCGTCGAAGGTGCTGTGCGCTGAGTAGTAAATAAAAACACCCAAGAGAAGAATAAGGATATGCGGGCTGAGGATGTATTGCTTGGTTTGGGTGAAAACATCGCGTCGAGACGGCGGTTTTGAGGCAGGTTCGGCGTCGAGTGCACGACTGGCGAATGCGGCGGCCAAAATAAGAAGCGAAACCGAACCTATCGCAGTAGCTTCGGGGATTTCATCGTAAAGGTATCCATAGAGTCGCGTACAAACCAGGAATCCTATTGAGCCCCAGAGGCGGACTTTGCCAAAGCGTTCGATGGCAGGTCCAAGTTGAGCATGGGCAACTGCGTCCGTGAGCGCCGTCACAGGTGACCGAAAAAGAGCAAAGAGGAACATCACCCCGAGTGTGCCCCAGAAGCCGAGTGAAGGCACAAGCGCAAGAACGCTGGCGGAATACATGAGTAAGCAAAACCGCAGGACCCTGGATCGGCTACCTAGGCTGTCGGCTAAGATGCCCCATAAAGGTGGAATGATGAGATTCGAGAGTGGCAAGATAGCCATCAAAAATGAGATATCGGTGGGCGTAAGGCCGCGTGACTCGAAAAACAAGGGCATGAACGGCAGCAAGGCGCCGTGAGAACCTAAGAATAGAAAATACAAAAGGCCCACATGTTTGAGAGCCTTAAGGTTGGGAGCGTTGGTCATAGTAGGGTGCCGAATTTACGGGGTTCGTAAAAATGTCCAGATTAGAGGGATCCCGAGAATCGCGGCGATGGAAAATGCACCCAGTGATAGTATCGGGAGCCCATTGTAGCTCCAATCTAACGTCATCGCGCCAGAGACCATAAGACCAGAAGTCAGGATAGCTCGGCTCTGGAGGCGTGTCTCTTTTCGATACGTCTGAACGTTGCGCTCAAGGTTGTTGATATCAACGTTCACGTTAAACGTGCCGCGCTCCATATCCTTGAGGATCTGTGGTCCGGTGAGCGATAGCTGCCGCACGAAGCGAGTGAGACTGCCGAGCATTTCAGCGCTCTCTTTAAGCAGACGCTTCGGGTTGTAGCGTTCAATAAGAAGTTCTTGAATGAAAGGCTTGGTTTCGTCGAGGAAATTCATGTTGGGAGCAAGGATTTTACCAATGCCCTCAACGGTCATAAGCGCCTTGAACACCATCGTGTAGGTGGGTGGCATCTTGATGTTGTGACGGATCGCACCGGCTACCAGATCGGCGAAGTAAGCCTGTACGTCGATAGCTGAGAGGGTTTTCCCCAGGACGTGTTTTTCCATAATTTCAATAACGTCCGATTCAAACGCATCGAAGTCGTAAACGGTTCCCGGAACCTTAACGCCCATCTCGAAAATGCAACGTGCCACACCCTCGTAATCTTCTTTGCTCACGCTAATAAGCAGGTCGAGAATGGCTTCTCTTTGGCTGGGCATGATTCGTCCGCAGAGGCCAAAGTCGATGAGTACGATTTCCGCGTCGTCGGTGATTAGAATGTTGCCTGGGTGCAGGTCACCATGGATGTGCCCATCTTTAAGAATCATCTTTAGAAGGGCCTTCATTATGGTCGGGGCAACCTTGTACGGATCAGCGCCAACTCGCTCGGCTGCTTCGGTAATCTTGACGCCCTTAATGAATTCCATCGTCAGAATACGCTTGGTGCAGTAATCGGAGAATACTTTTGGTGCTCTTAAGCCCTCAAATTTCTCAAAATTTCGAGTGAAGCGAACAATGTTTTGCTCTTCAACGGTGAAGTCGAGTTCCTGCCGTAATGCCTTGTCGAACTCCTTAATAATTCCAACAGGTGCAACCAGCTGGAGCTCAGGGATTAACTGCTCACTTTGCTGGGCCAGGAAATGAAGGATGTTGAGGTCGCTGTCGATTTTGTCGTCGATATTGCGACGCATCACTTTGACCACAACTTGGGTGTCGTCTTGCAAGGTAGCCCGGTGGACCTGGGCAATAGATGCGCAGGCTAAAGGCTCGCGAGAGAATGTCTTGAAGATGCTATCTACCTTATCACCAAGTTGTGTCTCAACTTGATATTCAACATCGTCCCAGGGCATGGGCGGAACGTCATCTTGAAGGTGTTGAAGCTGCTCAATGATATCGGCGGGCACCAAGTCGGGCCGCGTGGAGAGTATTTGGCCGAGCTTGATGAAGGTTGGTCCAAGCTCTTCTACTGATAGTCGGATCCGTTCAGCGACAGAGTATTTATTAGCATCGTAATTGAGGTTGTCGGCAATTTTATTAACACCAGCGACCTCGGCGAGCTTCAGTGACGTGACCACTGCGCCAAATCCGTGGCGAGCCAATATCGTGCTGATGGCGCGGAGCCGTGCAACATCTTTAATAGCAGTGCGGATACCGCGAACGTTCTTGTAGACCTTAGTCACCGTAGACATGGTTTTTCCTTTCGCTACCGAGCCGCTCTTGGCGATGCTGCCCAGTGGGCCGCGCGAATGACTGCGCGTGCCTTGTGCTCGGTTTCGTCTGCTTCTTTAATGGGGTCGCTGTCAGCGACGATTCCGGCGCCTGCTTGAACAATAAATCTGTCCGGAAGTGCGACCAGGGTTCTGATTGCGATGCCGAAATCGGCGTCTCCACGGGGGCCAAAGTAGCCAACGGCGCCTCCATAGATACCACGCCGATTGTTTTCTAGGCCTTCTATGATTTGCATGGCACGAACCTTTGGAGCGCCACTTAACGTTCCTGCTGGAAACGCAGCCCGCAACCCGTCGTATGCATCCAGGTCATCTTTCAATGTGCCTTGAACCTCGCTCACGATGTGCATGACGTGCGAGTAATTCTCAATAACCATGAGGTCGGGGATTTCCACGGTGCCTGGTTTTGCAACACGGCCGACATCATTGCGGCCAAGATCGACAAGCATAATGTGTTCGGCTCGCTCTTTGGGATCGGCCAGAAGCTCTTCGGCGTTACTGGCGTCTTCTTCCGGAGTGGCGCCTCGGGGGCGCGTCCCGGCAATGGGTCGAACAGTCATGTTTTGGTCTTCAACACGAACCATGACCTCGGGGGATGCACCTGCTATTTGGTAGTCTGGTGCTTCAAAGTAATACAGATATGGCGAGGGATTGATGGTGCGCAGGCCGCGATAAACATCAAAAGGGTCAGCAACGCGCGGCATTTGAAAACGGCGTGACAGGACAACTTGAATAATATCGCCAGCGCGAATGTGCTCTTTGGCTTTTGCGACCGAATTCACAAACGCCTCTCGAGTGTCTACAGCCATTGGCTCTTCCCACGCGCCTGGAGCTTGATATTCGGGGAGACTGCCACTTAGGCCCGTTTGAGCCATCGCAATGAACTTATCATCCCAGGCGTAGAGCGTGAGGGTGTGCGCACGGTTATCAAAAACCGCGACAAGCTCAGGTTCCACGAAGTAGGCATCAGGCACTTCGGGCTCGTCGTCTCGTTTACCTACGGGTTCAAACGAGCGAACGGCGTCGTAGGCTAGAAATCCGAAAATGCCGCCAACAAATCGTGGTGAATCGGCAGGTAATTCGCCGGGTAATTCACCCAGCGCTGCCTGTATGGCTTCAAGCGGATCGCAAGCAGGCAAGGTTTGGGTCTGCTCACCAGTGACGAGAGTGAGTTCACCTTGCTTGACCGAGAATATACGGCGAGCACCAAAGCCCAAAATGGAATACCGAGACCAGTGTTTTGGGCCTTCGACACTTTCGTAAAGAAAAGAATGGGAGCTTAATGAGCGTAATTTTAGGTACGCTGATACCGGCGTCTCCAAATCGGCGTGGAGGGTCCGGGTATGCATTTGGGGCTTGCTACTCATGGTTGCTTCCTTAACATGCTCCGAAGTTGATAATCCACAACCCTTTAGAGGCTACCCACCGTGTAATCTCCGATCGTGAGATTCACGCGCACTGTCATATTATCTAGAAAACTGGTTCCATAACCAGCACTTAGATCAGGGTTTACCATTTGGGTGACCACGTCCACGCCCCAACATTCGCAGGGTGAGCGGTAGCCCATCCGAATCAAGTGATTACTTAGTTGGGGTCTTTCAGAAGAATCCACGCCGGGAAGGGGCAGTAGGACGTCGGTTTGGTAGAGAATCTTCCATGTCTTGGCCCCATAAAGCTCCGTTCCAGCCCGAAGATAATGCATCCATTGGCCGGTTGGGGAGGTGTCGGTAAAGCCAGAGAGTTCGTAAATAGATCGGACCAAAACCTCTGAGCCTGGCGAAAGGCGGCCGTATTGGCTGAACACTTTAATAAACTGCCAAGGTCGGATGGTTGTTGTAGCCCTTAAATCTGTCGGGCCATCCTTGAGTAATTGCCAGTCCAGGCTCGTTTCAAGGTTGAAATCAACGATTCCAAGCCCACTAAGGTGGACCTTTAACGCAGTTGGCAGCACTTCGTTTTCCGCCCGCAACGACATCGGCTGGCTCAACTCAATATCGAGACGACCTTTTTTTTCGCCGACCAAGTCTGTGAACGATTGCCGAACACCAACGGCAACTTGTTCGACGGTCCCAAGTTGGCGCCAAGGGTTACGCGTGGAAAAGGAATCGTTGATGGCTGGGTCGTAAACAAATTGGACCGCAACGAATGGCTGAACGATATGCGTTATCTGGCTGAACTTCTTTGCCAATGTCGACCGGAGGCGAAGTTCTGCAAACGGGAGTAGATTTACGGAATCGGTAGCGTCCTGAGCGGACTGGTCTGATTCACTCAGCATTCCTATCAGGTGTGAGCCGGCCTGAACTTTCAGCTGGAATGGCCCCACTTGATTCAGGTAGCTGAAATCAAGCCTTTGATAAAAATCCCATTGATTGGCCGTTTGTTGGGTTTGAGGTGAAGCCCAGCTGCCGTAACGCTGAACGACGAGGCCGCCGCCAACAAAGAACCGCTGGCCAAGATGTTGGGGCCGAAGCCATAACTCCATATTAGGGGCCCGTTGCAGTGCAGATCCCTCATTTGACGAGGTGTTACTGTAGCCGGCCTCGCTATTCCCATTGTTTAGCCGCTGCAGGTAGTCCGCTTGGGCCGATACCAGGATGTGGCTTGTGTGCCAATCGAGGCGTGTTCGGCTGGGCAGGTACTGCGAAACTTGGTCCGCTAAGTGAAAGCTGAAGTCACGTTGAATATAATCGTCGGAAACCCAGTGTGCCTTGAGATTCCAGCGAGCGGCCGGCGATATCAACCAAGTTTGTCCCGCTTGTACGACGACTCTGTCCCTTAAACCCCAGCGAGGATCTTGGCGCGCCAGAGCGATAAGTGCTGGGTCTTCGAGTCCTGAGTGGCTCTCGTTGAGCCTCGCAAGTCTTGCAGCCGTAAAATGTGTGTCGCGTGTCCACTGGAACTGAACCGAACCCTGTAGTCCTGGGATCGGCGCGTAGCGAACCCGGGCGCCTAAACGCGGCGCTGACCAAGTGCTAACGTCGTTGCCGCGATGAAGTCCCCAATCCGTTCGAAGGCCAGGTGAGACCGTGAGGTCGTATGAATTTCCAATAGGAATAAAGAGTGGGAAATCGAGAATGGGGTAAGCGTCTCGCAGAAAGATGATGGACGGGGCCAGTAGGCCCGCGGCGCGTTTTTGAATAGGTAAAGAGAGGACAGGCGTGGGCAGCGGAAGTGGCAACATACCAAGACCGAGAAAGTTTACCTCGAGCTTTGGCCACCATAAAGTAGCTCTATCTTTGAGTGTTACGTCGACCTCACTGGCCCCAAGTCGCCAGGACGGGTTTTGATCCCCACCGCAGTCACAGAGAGTAAACGTCCCGCTTTTAAGAGTGAAGCGATCTTTCGACACGCGATGAATATCTCCCCGAACCGTTTGTAGAGCTCGCCCTGAGCGCGGAGACCTGGGGTTGGCCGCAACCTGGGCGGCCGTGGCATGATTTTCAAAAACTTGAACTTGGGCTTTCTCGATTTTTCCTTGAATACGTCCGGCCTCGAGGTTCACTTCACTGCAGCGAATGAGCGTATCGCCATCGAGGAAAACAACATTGCCCGACGCTGTGGCGCCGTTAAATCCGTAGTCGGGCGTCATTTGTATAACGATTGAATCAGCCTGAAGAACGAGGTCTTGGCAGGTAACCGTAGCATTTCCTACGAGATTGCAAGTCTCTGCGTCGCAATCGAGCGCATCTGCCAGAAGCTCAACCGTATCACACTGAGCAGCATCGGTAAGAATGGGTTTCGCAGAACCAACCTTAGTGCAGGTTAGAGCAATGAGAATGAAACAGCAGTGGAGAAGGCGCATGGTCATGGGTTACCGGGTTTAGTACCTGATATCCAAAGGCGCCTTGATGAGCAATCGTCTAGCGCTCAAAGTCCAGAGCAATAACATTATCGCTTTGAACTTCTTTAAACCCCACGTCCTCAGACAGGGTGATTCGAATGCGCACAGATGGTGAAACACCTTCCAGGATCTCAACGGAGACCATACGCACAGGACTATCAAAGTAGCGGGTATCGAGAGGCAACGTATTAATGCGCTTGGTGACATCGGTGTTCTCAAGCGTAATCTCAACAAGGCCCGGCTTGGACGCGTCGATTCGATACTTCACGGGTTCGGTTGTTCTTACGAAAACACGTGACGCTTCTTGGAACTGCTGAAAACCAACCCAGTTCATGTCTCGAACTTCTGCGGATAAATCCTGAGCGGTTGCGGTTGAAGCGGTCAATAATGCGAATAGGATAGCTGATTGAAGTATCTTCATGGTCTCATTTGTACCACGGAGCAGCTGTGCTACCAATTTTTGTGCCGTCTTGAGAATTTAACCAGCAAAACTTTGCGAGGCTGTTACCAAGACCTCTACAACACGGCCATGCTCGGCCTTTGAGAGCTGAGGAAACACGGGAATAGAGAACACTGTTTCCGATGCTGCTTCCGTATGAGGTAGCTGGCCGTCATGGTAGCCCAGGCTAGCAAAGCACTCTTGTCGATGAAGTGGCACAGGGTAATAAACAGAGTGCCCTACATTGGCGGCGCTAAGCTCACTCAGGATATGTTGGCGATGTGCGTTACTCGCGGCCCGCAGCGTGTATTGATTAAAGGCGTGGCGCCCGGTGGTTCGGGGCGGGAGTGTCAATTGTGAAGGGCCCGGATCGCATAAGCCTTGTTTCTTCAGTTCAGCATCGTAAGCGCCCGCCCACGCGCGCCTGCCGTCAACGCCTGTTCCTAGATGCTTAAACCTTGTGCCAATAAGACCAGCCTGAAGCGCGTCGATTCGGAAGTTTCCACCAACGGTTTGATGGTAGTACCGCTTCTCTGCTCCATGCACCCTCAAAACACGCGCCTTTTCAGCAATCGCGTCGTCGCTTGTGACTACCAGTCCGGCATCACCGTAGCCTCCGAGGTTTTTGGTCGGAAAGAAGGAGAAAGCGCCGATTGAGCCCATTGTTCCCGCATTGCAGCCATCGATTGAGCTGCCAATGGCTTGAGCCGCATCTTCAATAACGGGCAAGCCGTGCTTGTGAGCGATGGCGTTGATTTCATGCATGTCTGCCATTTGACCGAAGAGGTGGACCGGCATAATGGCGCGCGTGTTCTCCGTAATGGCCGCCTCAAGAAGGCTGGGGTCCATATTAAAGCTGGCTGGATCGATATCGACAAACACAGGTTTTGCGCCAACTCGCCAAATCGCTCCGGCGGTGGCGAAAAATGTAAAGCTCGGGCAAATAACCTCATCGCCTTGTCCTACGCCCAGAGTCATCAAGGCCAAGATAAGTGCGTCGGTTCCCGAGGATACGCCAATGGCATGTTTAGCGCCTAGGAACTGCGCCATGGTTTCCTCGAAGTTCGTTACTTCTGGGCCCAGTATAAATTGACCACTTTTGATAATTCGCTCGCAGGTAGCCTGCAGATCTTTACTGCATGCGTCTGAAATTCTTGTTGTATCAAGAAGAGGTACGCTGGTTATGCTAGACAACTTGTAGCCTTCCGTGGGTGCTTGTTTGGCTCATATTATGGATGACCTCGACTGCGCAACCTGTCTAATGCTTTGCCGCGAGGTCTTGGTAGAGTGCCACGAGTTTCGGGCCCCAGACCTTTGTGGAGTAATCGGTTTCAACTCTTTGTCGGCCCGCGCGGCCTATTTTTTTCCTCAGCTCTTGGTCACCGAGTAGCCTCTCAATCGCAGGCTTCCATTGGTCGAGTCGCTCGACGAGCAGGCCGTTTACCCCGTCCTGGATAATGGTACGGTTAACGCCGACTGCCGAAGCCACCACGGGGATACCCGCCGCCATGTATTGAAGTATCTTCAAGCCGCATTTTCCTTCTGCAAAGGACGAAGTTGGTAAAGGCATGACGCCGATATCAAACTGAGCAATCGCGTCGGCCTCGCTTGATGAGTCCCAGGGGACGAACGCGTCTTGCCCAACAAAGGAGGGTCGGCGTCCACTGACGACCTGCAGGCGACACGGCATTGAAGCTCGAAGAGATTGAATTTCTTGGCTAAGCGGTTGAAGGTACTGGAAGTTAACGGGAAGCCCGACCCATCCAAGCTTAGCCACGCTCCCGAGCTCGTAATTCTGTTTCGGTGTATAGCGGTCCACGGGCACGCATGTGGGAATGACATGAGTATTTGGCTGATGCTTCCGTGTCCACTGGGCAAGATTCTCGTTGCCAGCAATCACAAAGGCGGAGTTCTCTACGAACCGGGCATATTTTTGAGTTCGACCCGGTGCCAAGTAGATGGCGTCATCAAGCTCCACGCCGTAGGGTCCTTTGGACCTAAGAAGTAGATTCTCGATAAACCCAGGGAGCTTCGGAAATAACTCACGTTCTATAATGAGTAGGTCGTGGTCTCCGACTTGAAGCAGTTGCTGGAATCTTCTAACCAAACCAGCGCTGCCGCTTTTCAGCCTTCCGATGGTTCGCTTGGCACCTGAATCACGCTCTGCCAAGAGCCATGCATCAGAAAGTGCAGGCAGCACATCAATGTCTATTCCTTCTTGCTCGAAATAATTAATGAATTGGTAAATTCTGTATCTACTGGCAGGTCCAAGTTCGCTGGTTGCGGCAAGGTATACAATTTTCATTGCTTAACTCGCGATACCAGGGTCACGCGCTTCCCCGGATAGGTGATGCAGAATGTCGGCAACCAAAAAGAGTGATCCGGTGACCAGGACTTGTCCGCCGTCGAGCTTAGCTTGTGAAAGGGCTTTTTCAAATGCGAGGAGCGAATGGTCGTAAACCGGAAGGGTCGGCGCCAATGCTCGGAGATCCTTGTTCTGAAGACTTTTGCCTACTGAAGATGGCGCGAGATGGAGGCTGGTGCTTTGAGAACTCAATGAACGGATCATGAGCGCAGCATCTTTGGTGTGCAGCGCTGAGAAGACAACATGCAGGGGTTGCTCGCTAAGCTTTGGCAATGCCTCAAAGAGCGCCTGGATAGCATGAGGATTATGGGCTCCATCAAGTATCACGGGAGCCTGCGCCTGAATGCGCTGAAAACGACCGGGCCATTGCCAAGACGCAAGGGCTGCCTGGAAATGGTCGGCGGTGATCTCTAAGTTGGCTGCACGTAAGATCTGAACCGCGCTAAAAACGGTGGCCGCATTGCTGGCTTGGTAGGGCGGACCATCAAACTTAAAGCTTTCTGATGGCTGCGCTTCGGGCTCGATGGTGAGTTCGTCATGCTGCAGCGTATGTGGTGTACTCTGAAAAACTTGAGCTTCATAGCTGGCTGCAATGGTCTCTAGCGTTTGGCGCGCAGCCTGAGATTGAGGCGCAAACAGAACAGGGCGGTTGGCCTGGATGATTCCCGCTTTTTCCGCCGCGATTTCTTCAACAGTGTCTCCTAGAATATGGATATGATCGAGCCCGACAGGGGTGATGATGCTCAGGAATTTGTCTACGACATTGGTGCTATCCAGTCGGCCACCAAGACCAACCTCAAGAACAGCATACTCAAGTGAGGCCTCTTTAAAAGCCAGAAGAGCCATGGCGGTTGTGACTTCGAAGAAGGTGGGCAAGCTTTCACACTTTGATTCGATTTCACGTATTCGGTCGTAGTATTCAATAACTTTTTGTTGGCTGAGTTCGGTGCCGCGGATCTTGATTCGTTCGGTGTAGCGCAAAAGATGGGGTGACGTGTAGAGGCCGGCTGGAATACCTGACTCCTCAAGGACTGTGGCCATCAATGACGAGGTGGAGCCTTTACCATTGGTTCCCGCAACCACGATATGCCGCATGTGTTCTTGTGGATTTCCTAAGGCGTCCAAGAGCTGCCGGGTGTTGTCGAGCCCAAGTTTGATGCCTTGGGTTGTACGCTGGTAGAGGTCTTGGAGCACCGCGCTGTAGCGTGCCTCGGTCTTGGTCATTTTGTTGTCATGGTGAAAACTCCGTCCCAATCAGGGCCAGGAGGCTGAGCGCGCATGGCTTCACAGCGGCTAATGTAGACGCCTGAAGTGAAGTCATCGGCTTTCAATGTGCGGACATGATTGAAGAGCTTGATGGCATCGCTCCATTTTTGTTGACGGTATAAACCAAGTGCCTCATGGAAGTTGTCCATCAACTGGCGATTGCCGTCGTCGGGTGTGCCAGAGCCAAGTAATTCGTAAATCTTAACCGGCTCTCGTTTACCCTTCACACGAACCGAGTCGAGTTCACGGGCGAAAATGCGGTCTTTGGCGTAGTTGTAGGTGTACTCTGAAATCATGATGTTGGTGCCGTATTGCTTATTGATGCCCTCTAATCGAGAGCCCAAGTTTACGTTGTCACCCATGACCGTATAATCGAATCGTACCTTTGAGCCCATGTTACCAACAGACATCGGGCCTGTGTTAACGCCAATGCCGATGTCGAGTTCAGGAAGACCCTGCTCGTGCCAACGGGGGTGGAGTTCACGGAGTTTTTCCATCATTTCAAGCGCCGTAAGGCATGATCTAGCGGCGTGGTCCGGGTGCGCCATCGGTGCGCCGAAAATCGCCATAATGGCATCGCCCATATATTTATCCAGGGTACCTTCGTGCTTGAAGACGATATTGGTCATCGGTGTAAGGTACTCGTTGAGCAAGGCGGTGAGCTTCTCTGGCGCCAGACGCTCGCTGATGGTCGTGAACCCACGAATGTCGCTGAAAAGAACCGTGCAAACCCGCTTTTCGCCGCCCAGGGACAACTTACTTGGGTCATCGAGGACTTCATCGACGACACTTTTACTAAGGTAGAACTGAAACGCGTTCTTGATCTGGCGTTTCTCCTTGCCCTCGGTGAAGTATCCGTAAATGGTAATTCCCAAATATAGAAATAACAGCTGCATCGTTGGAAAGACCATCAACATCCAATGGCCGCTGGGAAACACCAACGCTGTATCAAAGATGTAGAGTGCTAGGGCGGTAAAGAGCGTTGCTACGAGCCCCATGAATGGTGAGAGCCGCGGAAGTATCAGGGCGAAGATTAGTCCCAGGAGCAAGTAGCCTAGAGCCTCAACGAGTGCGATTCCCGTCCAGCGCTCGAGGTATCGGGAATCGATCATGTTCTGAGTGGCCATTGCGTGGATGTAAACACCAGGACTGGAAGGACTGAAGGGGTTAGGACGAAGGTCGAAGCCACCCCGAGCTGTCATTCCAACAAAGACAACCTTGTCCTTAAAGGAAGAAGCGTCGAGACGTCCGTTGATAATGTCTTTTACAGAAAATAGCGGAAAATAGGCCTCAGGGTCTTTGTAGTAGTTGATGAGTTGCATTCCGCGGTCTGTGGTGGGAACCGGCCGGTCGCCGCCAAACTCTGCTCCCGAAAGTGTGTTGGGCAGAATTTCGCCCTTCAAGGGCTGGATGGTGTAGTCGAAGAAAAGTGATGCTGCTTTCAGTGCCAGCGCAGGGTAGAGCTCGTTGTTGTACTTAAAGAAGAGGGGAAGTTGCCTAAGAGGGCCATCAGGATCCGGTATTGCGTTGAAGTAGCCAAAGTTTTTACTGGCCTCCGCCAAAATCTTCAAAGGTGCTTGTGCCGCTAGGATTTCACCCCCAGGTAAAAGTTCTTGCATGTCGATGTCTTGGGACGGCTCAGAGCTGAAAACCACGTTGTCGCCGACTTGAAGCTCTGTTGATTCGAATACCTGCGCAATGGCTGATGGTTTAAGGCGAGCGAGTTGAATGGGAATGTCGGACTCTTCGACACCGGTGATATGGCGGCGCTCAAAGTAGCAAATATAGCCTAGGATGGTTTGTGGACTGTTCGCGATTGCTTTTGCCAGTGCGAGATCTGGAGAAACTGCGGTAATTTCGTCACCAAGAACGTCATAGAACTCACCAGAATGCTTTTTAACATCGGCCAAGCTCTCCATGCTGCCAGCCAGCGCCGACTTGGTTGTCCTCTCTATATCTACCAAGGCTTGAAGTGTCTGCTTAAGCTGAGCCCTGATTGGACCAGGAGCCTTCGCAATATCTAATTTGATGGCATTAATGCTTGTTTGAAGAGCCGTTTGATTTTTGGCAAGCTGCGCGAGCCCGGCGTCGATATTTTTCATATCACTGGAAACAGGAAGTAGGTCGGAGGCTTCAAAGAGTTCCTGTATCCGCTTGAGTTCTTGATAGTGAGCGTTTCGGTCTTCGTCGGTGAAAGCCATATCAAAGGCGATTACCTTCGCGCCGCCTCGTGTCAGTTGATTGATGAGGTCGGCAATAACGTTACGATCCCACGGCCAACGTCCGAATTCGTCTAATGAGCTTTCATCAACGCCAGCGATTACGACCTGAGGTGTTGGCAAAGTATCTTGGGCATGTGAGCGGAACTTAAAGTTGAGCATGCTCCGGTCGAGTGTTCGAAGCGGCCCCGTTTGTGAAAACCAGCCTTCTTGAAACAGACCTGTCTCAATCGTGACATGGGTGAGTGCGAAGATCATTGAAATGACCATCGAGATAATGATGGGAATCCACTTTTTCACGCCGCTCTCCCTTGGGTTGCCGAACTCACTCGCAAGAGTGATTCAATCCTTGGTTCAACATACCGTTTTTCTTTACCAAAATAAAATGTCGGACACACCTTGCGGCTACACCTCGCTTGGCGATACCGATCAGTTATGAATGAATTGAACAAGCTGGACCCAGAACACCATAGGCTCACTGGGTTTCAGGGGCTTGGCTTGGGGGCTAAGCCACTGTCTGTCATTTACGGAGCCTTTATACGCCTACGAGGTGTGCTCTACGACCTTGGAATCCTTCGTGTTCGAAGTTCTCCGCTCTTTACGATCTCGGTGGGTGGCCTTGAGGTAGGCGGAGTCGGAAAAACCCCCGTTGTCGCTTACCTTTTAAGGAAATTGCTCAAAGAGGGTTCGCATCCAGCTCTCTTGTCTAGGGGATATGGCCGCGAGACCAAGGATTTAGTTTTGCGGTTACCTGGTGATCCCGTGGATCCGGCAAAGCATGGCGATGAACCGGCGATGGTCGTCGCATCTGGCTTGGATATTCCACTCGGCATCTGCGGTGACCGGAGCCGTGCTGCGCGCGTGGTTGCCGCTGGAAGCCGGAGCGACGTCTTGGTCATGGACGACGGTTTCGCGCATCGACGACTCGCCCGGCATCTCGATTTAGTAGTGCTTCGGGGAGAAGCCCCGCTGGGTAACCGCCAACTTTTGCCCTCGGGTACCTTGCGAGAACCGCCTGTATCCCTCAACCGGGCCCATTTACTTTGGTTTCACAGTAAATCTGGCGAGTTTAATGAAGATGATATCGCTGCAGCGCTTCGATGCGCACCTGGTGCAGGGGAGCTGCGGTCTGTGTCGGGCATCCTCAGCGCTTCTTCAACGCGGTTCGAGAACCTTAAATTAGCGGGTAAGAAAGTAGTTGCCGTCGTAGGTATAGCTCGGCCTGGAGACTTTATAGGCAGCCTGAAATCCCTGGGCGCCGATATATGCGAGCTTAAGATTTTCCCGGATCATCATCGGTACACGAGGCGAGATAGGGTGACGATTGGCGAATGTATGATTAAGCAAAATGCCGATTACGTGGTCACCACGTC
>JABJBS010000423.1 GCA_018668695.1 Deltaproteobacteria bacterium | reverse complement strand
GTTGAAGAAGCGCTCGGCGAGGTCCGTGAAGAGTGCGGTCGTGAGAAGAAGACGAAACGCCAAAAGGGATCTGGGATCGAGTTTGAAAAGCGTGTCCCGAAATTCCCGTGGAAAGTGCAGATTCATGGCTAGTTGCATTCCTGGTAAGCATATTCAAAGGCTGTAGCCCTAGAGCCGTCTCACGATTTGGCGAGGAAGGCAAGGAGCCGGTCTTGGTTTTTTCTTCGTCTTTATAAGGACTTAACTGGTCCCAAATGAAGAGTAACCCGACGCTCAGAGCGGTACCTGCGAGGGTTGATAGAAAATCATGGCCCGAGGATTCGCCGCCGTGCCTGGCATCGAGCCATTCCTTCGTGCCACCGACCAGTGCGCCCAACGCCATGCCACTCGAGGCGCGGACCCAGCTTTTCTCATGAAGGCACGCGGCCAAGCCGTATCCGGCGGCGCCAAGAGCAACCCCGGCTCCGAGGTGCAGTAATTTATCGTCTGGGAGGGCTGCAGAAGCCATTTGAGGCTTGCTAAGAGCGGTTGTGATCATGAAGAGCATCGTTATCACTTGCCAAATTCGGGTTGGTGGCATAGCAGAACCTCGATTCTAGAGAGCAGAATGACCCCAAAAACGCGAGGCGCTAATGAGCGATATTCAAGAACCTGATAATGTACGATTAATCAGGGCAATGAAAATGGCAGCTCGGGTTCGCAATGATGCGAGCCGACAAAAACTCTATCATGCAATTGTAGCCAGTAACCTTTGGCTCGCCCTGAAAGCGCCATGGAGCAGTGAGACTCCTTTAGCCACGGAAGACATCGAGTCAGCTGGGGATTTGCAAGGTCGCCCGAGTGCGGCGGTTTTTACCTCACGAGAATACGCAACCAAGTGGAGAGCTGAGCATCCAGATTTTATCCTCATGGATGGCACCGACTTATTTGGGGCTTTGATCAAGACAACCATCGGCTCTGTTCAAATCAACCCCGCTGGTCCGGTGGGCGGCGAATTGTACCGACATGAAGTTGAGACCATTGCAGAGGGCGGTCGTATTCTACGCTTGCGAGCGCAGGCTGCATCAACAAGCCATTAGGAACCGAAGATAATGAGCAAAGAAGAAGAATATGCAATGCCGAAGGAGCAGGCGCTGAAGTGGAAAGAGCGTCGCCAGATGGGTCACCGGAGATTCGTGGGTCTCTACGGTTTTTTCTTTCTCGGCGGACCCGTCTTTTCTTACAAGCTCTGGCAATATTCCCAGGGTTCTGGAAGCTTTCTAAACGATGTTGTGCTTTGGCCCGCGATGGCGGTGATAGCCGGCGGCTGTTTTGGGCACTGGTTATGGCGCTTTAATGAGGCAGCTTTCGCAGCGACCCCGGTTGAGGCTTACAAGGACGATGCGGGCAGCTGAGCCCGGTAGACCGAGACTTTCTGATGGAACCTATGACCGATAAAGAAGCAAATAAGAGTGAGCACGCAACTCGCTTCGAGCACCCTTTGAGTGTGGCGCCGATGATGAAACGAACAGACCGTCATTACCGGCATATGATGCGTTTTATTACGAAAGAGACACTTCTCTACACGGAGATGGTAACGAGCCGAGCGATTATATTTGGTAAGCGTGAAAAGCTGCTGGGCTTCTCTGAATCTGAACATCCTATCTCTTTGCAGCTCGGTGGTGACAACCCTGCTGAACTCGCTCAGGCTGCTCGCATAGGTGTGGAAGAGTGGGGCTATGACGAAATTAATCTCAATGTGGGATGTCCCAGTGACCGAGTTCAAAATGGGAATTTCGGTGCGGCATTGATGGCTCGTCCGGACCAAGTTGCACGTTGTGTTGAGGCGATGCGAGCATCTGTTTCTGTACCGGTGACAGTGAAACACCGCATCGGGATTGATGACATCGACCGCTATGAAGACATGGAGCGGTTTGTCTCGGTTGTTCAAGAGTCGGGTTGTAAACGGTTTACGGTGCATGCGCGAAAAGCTTGGCTTGAGGGGTTAAACCCAAAACAAAACCGTGAAATTCCGCCTCTACGCTACGCGGAAGTTTACCGGCTGAAGGAAGAGTTCGACCATCTGATTGTTGAAATCAATGGTGGCATTAAAACGCTTGAAGATATGCAAACACACCTCAAACATGTTGATGCTGTGATGGTGGGCCGGGCGGCTTATGACAATCCCTATCTCTTTAGTAAAGTAGACGGACTTTTTTACGGTAAGCCAGACCTAGGGCTTTCACGCCACCAAATAGTGGAGGCGATGTATCCGTATATTGAGGACTGGCTGGCTAAGGGAGGCCGACTCAATCAGGTGACACGTCACATGATGAATCTCTTTGTTGGACGGACAAAGGGCAAGTTTTGGCGCCGCTACCTCACCGTTGAGGCTCCTAAAGATGGAGCAGGTATAGAGGTGTTGCGTGATGCGTTGGCGCAGGTACCTGATCTTCAAGAAACCAGGGCAGCCTAAGCTCTAAAGCACTTACCAGGGGCGAGTTGCCCACCAAGTTCCACCGAGATAGGCTCCAACGACGACTTCAAAACCGCCGTTGGAAATGGTGCCAGGGGATGAGATTGTCGGCGCGCCTAGGCGGTCTGCACTGTTGTCGAGGTCATCATCATAAATCGTTGCCGCTTGGTCAAAATGCATAATTTCCCATTCGACCATAATCGCATCGAGAATGCCGATAACCGTGGCAATCACGTCGTTGCGCGATTGGATACAGAGATTTTCAATGGTGGTTTGCATGCCGCAAATGCCAAAGCTTGAACATAGCGAGTTCGCAACTTCTTGTGAGAGCGCACCGCAATCAACCAATGATTGTAGCGCCGCTTCCAAAGTTTGAAATTGACCCTGTGATGCAAGCTCCGTGATATAATTGAGAATGTAAGTAACGAGCTGTGCAATTTGAAATCTAACTCTACGCTGAGGTAGCAAGAATTCATCTCCAAGGACTTCACCTTCGAATGGTAGGGCTTCGGCACCAATGATACCGAAATTAGTCACATACTGATTCAGGGGTACGCTTACCTCGGCGCACTCAGGGTAGGTCGGGTCTTGCATGCCGAGTGGGCAACCGTCGATGATCATGATTGTAGCTTGTTGCCAGTCTTCTTCACCGCTGATGGGTGCGTCGCCGCCCGTGTGATTCACTTCCATTTGCGCATCAATTTTAACGTCTTGGAAAAACTGGACGATGCCGTTGAGGATATGCACCAAATCACTGACCCACGTGGGGATATAGTCATCAACAATTTGCTGGAGAATCGCTCCGATAAAAGGAATGTTGTTGAGGTCTTCGTTGCCTAGAAGCACTTGGTCGATCAAATCGATTTCAGTGCCGAGACTGCCTAGAGGGCCGAGGTACTCCGACCAGTCTAGATGGTACTCGGTATCCCAGCTGCCACTGACGCCGATGGGGTAGGTAGGCTGATCAGGTTCAAGGTCATCGCTTGGATCTAGCTCGTCGCTTGGGTCGGAGTCATTGTCGAATGTTGGGTCATCGCCATTGGGGACACCTGTTGGGAGGCATTCACCGTTAACGCAGATGTAACCGATCGGACACTCACTGTCGTCCACGCAGCCAATCGGATCTCCAGAGTCGTCGCCATTAAGGCTGCTTAGCTTGTCATTCGCACAGCCGCCTAGAACACCGGTGAAGATGATCAGGAACAAAATAGACAATTTCTTCATAATTCCCCCGTTGATGATGCTGTTCTCCCCGCGAACTGACACATCAAGTCAAAGACCCTACACGGCTCACTGCGAAACTGGCTATACAGTTGTGGGTAAATTTATGTGAACCTGATCTAATGTCGGTCGCTGTCCTACATTCGGCTACACTTATATCCAAGCTTTTATTCAGCGGAGGGAGTGAGCGGCTATCGAATTGAGTGCGGAAAGCCCATGCAGCCAGACCCTGAGAGAGGCATTCTTGTCGATTCACTCATAATAAAAAAAATAGCGCCTCAATTGGCCAGTATTTTCAGGTGGTTATATGGGCAAAGGTAAGGTTGGGAATACGTCAAGGTGCGTCAATAGCCGTATGAGCCTATTGACAGGAGCCCCCGTCTTAACGCAGTGTGTTGTATGTGGTGTATGATGCAAGTGGGGGACAGTCGCTTCTGATTACGAATAAACATAACGATTTCAATAGAATAGAAATATGGTTTACGACGGATTTTAAAACCCGTCACCCCGGCTCACTGCCTTTTTCACCTTACGCGGAAGGATAGGGATAGCACCAATGTCATATGGATTCCCCGAGAAGCACGGCCTTTATGATCCAGCAAACGAGAAAGATAGCTGCGGAGTGGGCTTTGTAGCTCATATCAAAGGCATTCAAAGCCATGCGATTATCCGAGATGCGGTGAAAATGCTCGACTGCATGGACCACCGAGGTGCTTATGGCTGTGAAGCCAACACAGGTGATGGCGCTGGCGTACTCACAGGATTACCGTTTGAATTTCTTGGAGCGATTGCCAAGCAAGAGTTTGGGATTACATTGCCTGAGCCCGGGAAATTTAGTGCTGGCATCGTGTTTTTGCCGGTCGACATCACGGAACGCGAAACCTGTCGCAAACAAGTCGAAGATATTATTGCTGAGCGTGGGCAGACCCTCTTAGGCTGGCGGGTTGTTCCCGTAGATCCAGACAAGGCGAACCTTGGTCCAACGGCTCGAGCCAGTCAGCCCTTTGTTGAGCAAGTGTTTATTGAAGCGAATAGCTCCATTGATGAGCTGGCTTTTGAACGAGAGCTCTACCTAATCCGGAAGAAAGCAACGCGCTTGATTCGAGGCTCTTCGCTTGAAGAAGCCCAGCGGTTTTACATTTCGTCTCTGTCTCCGCGAACTATCATTTATAAGGGTATGCTTGCGCCTTATCAGGTGCCGCTTTTTTACCCAGATTTAGCCGATGAACGTTATGCGTCTCACTTGGCGATGGTCCACTCGCGTTTTTCAACCAATACCTTCCCATCTTGGGATCGTGCGCAGCCTAACCGTTTCATGGCTCATAATGGTGAAATCAATACGCTACGAGGCAACGTAAACTGGATGCGAGCTCGCCAGGGTGTAGTCGATAGCGAGCAATACGGTGAGGACCTCAAAGAACTCTTTCCAATTGTAGAGCCAGACTTAAGTGACTCGGGGTCATTTGATAATGTTCTTGAGTTCTTGATGATGAATGGTCGCACGCTTCATGAAGCCGCGATGATCATGGTTCCTGAAGCTTGGGAAAATCATACATTGATGACTCAGGAGAAGAAGGACTTCTATGAGTACCATGCGTGTATGATGGAGCCCTGGGATGGTCCAGCTTCGATTGCATTTACCGATGGTCGTTATATTGGTGCTCTACTGGATCGAAATGGTTTGCGCCCAAGTCGGTATTACCTAACGCACGATGACCGAGTGATTATGGCCTCCGAAGTTGGGGTTGTGCCGGTCGAACCCGAAAACGTGAAGCGTAAAGGCCGTTTGGAGCCAGGGCGTATCTTCCTCGTAGACTTTGAAGAAGGTCGTCTCGTTCCCGATGCGGAAGTAAAGCAAGACATCGCGACTCGCAGAGCCTACGGAAAATGGCTGGGCGAAAATAAGCTCGACCTCTCAAATATCCCTTCTGCAAAAGTATTGCCCGCATTCGACGGACGCAGCTTGGTTAGCCGGCTTCGTGCTTTTGGTTATACAACTGAAACAATTTCTTTCATGTTGATCCCGATGATTGTGCAAAAGCGCGACCCCATCGGATCCATGGGAAATGACGCCGCTTTGGCCTGTTTGAGTGACAAGCCGCGGATGGTCTATGACTACTTTCGACAACTCTTCGCTCAAGTAACCAACCCGCCGATTGATTCGATTCGAGAAGAAATCATTATGAGCTTGGGTTGTTACATCGGACCGGAGCGTAATCTACTCGATACCACCCCAGGCCATAGTCATCGCTTGCACATCAAGCATCCTATTCTAAGTAATAAAGAATTTGCAGCAATCAAGGAACTCGACCACCGAGGTTGGCGTTCTAAGGTCATTGATATCACTTGGGCACGCGAAGAGGGCGAGGCCGGTATGGTGACCGCTTTGGACCGCATCTGTGCAGAGTCTGAAGAAGCCATCGATGAAGGCTACAGTATTATCATCCTCTCGGACCGCAAGACTTCCAGCTCCAGGATTCCAGTCAGCACACTGATGGCAACGGGAGCGGTGCATCACCACTTGATTCGTCAGGAAAAGCGGACGCGCATTGGCTTGGTTGTAGAAACGGGTGAAGCGCGTGAAGTGCACCACCACTGTTTGCTGATCGGTTTCGGTGCCGATGCCATCAATCCATATGTAGCCTTTGAGGCACTTTGGCAATCTTACCTGGATGGAATGTTTCCTGGGGATGAGGTCTACGAAAGTCCTATTCGCGTTGAGCAGATGTATCGAAAGGCTGTGGCCAAGGGCATGCTTAAGGTCATGGCCAAAATGGGAATTTCTACGCTGCGTTCCTATAAGGGAGCACAAATCTTCGAAGCGGTGGGTCTAGCATCTGACGTGATCGATAAGTGCTTCGTTGGTACGGCAAGCCGGATTGAAGGCGTTGACTTAAAAGTGTTGGCGAAAGAAGCGCTTCGAAGATTTGAACTGGGCTATCCAAGCCGCGATCAAGTTCGTTTGAACGTGCTCAGTAATTCAGGTGAATTCCATTGGCGGGCAGACGGTGAACGTCACATGTGGGACCCGGAATCTATTTCGTCCTTACAACAGGCTGCGCAAACGAACGATAAGAGTGCTTATTGGAAATTTGCTGAGCATGTGAACGAAGAGACGACCCGGGCTTGTGAACTACGCGGGTTGATGGATTTTAAAGAGTCCACACCGGTACCGCTTGAAGAGGTAGAATCAGCTCAGGATATTGTTAAACGATTTTGTACTGGCGCCATGAGCTTTGGTTCGATCTCAGCCGAAAGTCATGAAACTCTCGCCATTGCGATGAACCGTTTAGGCGGTAAATCGAATACAGGTGAGGGCGGCGAAGACCCCACACGGTTTGCACCGTTGGGCAACGGAGACAGCAAACGATCAGCGATTAAGCAAATCGCAAGCGGTCGCTTTGGTGTAACGATTTGGTATTTGGCCAATGCTGACGAGATTCAAATTAAGATTGCTCAAGGTGCCAAGCCAGGTGAAGGCGGCGAGCTGCCCGGTAAAAAAGTCGATGAGACCATTGCGAATATTCGCTACTCAACGCCAGGTGTGGGTTTAATTTCTCCGCCACCTCACCACGATATTTATTCCATTGAGGATTTAAAGCAGCTTATCCAAGATGCCAAGAATGCTAACCCAACGGCACGAATCAGCGTGAAGCTGGTGAGCGAAGTAGGTGTAGGAACTGTCGCGGCAGGTGTTGCCAAGGCTTACGCAGACCACGTTTTGATTTCCGGGTCGAACGGTGGAACAGGCGCATCACCTCTAACGTCGATTAAGCACGCGGGTCTGCCTTGGGAACTTGGTCTTGCAGAAGCACATCAGACCTTGGTGATGAATGACCTGCGTTCAAGAGTTGTGGTGCAAACCGACGGCCAACTCAAAACAGGCCGTGATGTGATGATTGCAACTCTGCTTGGCGCGGAGGAATTTGGTTTCAGTACAGCTCCTTTGATTACGCTTGGGTGTATCATGATGCGTAAGTGTCACTTGAATACATGCCCAGTGGGAATCGCAACTCAGGATGCCGAACTTCGTAAGAAGTTTAAGGGTAAGCCCGAAAGCGTCGTGAACTATTTGTTTATGGTTGCCGAGGATGTGCGGCAGTGGATGGCCAAGTTAGGCTTTAGGAACATCAACGAGGCAATCGGTCGCTCCGACATGTTGAAGATGCGAGATGATATCAACCATTGGAAAGCCGACGGGATTGACCTCACGAAACTTCTGACGCCTGCTAAAAAGATGCATGACGCTGTTGAGGTTTATTGCACCAAGAAGCAGAATCATGGACTTGAGCATGCACTGGACAATGAGCTGATTAAGAAGTCGGCACCGGCACTGGAAAAAGGTGAGCCGGTACGGTTCAGTTCCATTATTAAAAATACCGACCGGGTAACTGGAACGATGTTGAGTCACCGTCTGGTGAAGCGTTGGGGCGGTAACATGTTGGAAGAGGACACCATTCATATTGATATGAAGGGTTCCGCTGGTCAGAGCCTGGGTGCTTTCTTAGCAGGTGGTATTACGATTGAACTTGAGGGCGATGCCAACGATTACGTAGGCAAAGGGCTTTCTGGCGGTAAAATCGTGGTTTATCCGCCGAAGGAGTCGACCTTTAAGGCATCCGAGAACATCATCGTTGGTAATGTGTGTTTGTACGGTGCAACCGGTGGAATGGCGTTTGTTCGCGGTGTAGCTGCAGAGAGATTCGCGGTTCGTAACAGTGGAGCAAGAGCGGTCATTGAAGGTGTGGGCGACCATGCTTGTGAATACATGACCGGTGGCCGGGTTGTCGTCTTGGGACCCACAGGGCGAAACTTTGCGGCAGGTATGAGCGGCGGTATCGCTTATGTGTGGGATCCCCACGGAACGTTTGCCAGTCGATGCAATTTAGGAATGGTTGAGATTGAACCCATTGAAGTGGTCGGCGATTTAAAAGAGGTGAGAGGACTTATCACACTTCATTACCGGCATACGGGTTCAGAGGTCGCAAAGACGTTCTTGGACAATTGGGACGCACGGCTCAAGGAGATCGTTCGGGTGATGCCGCTTGATTACAAGCGTGTTCTTCGTTCACGAACAGATGACCGCACGATGAGAGGTGCATTCGACGGGGAGGTGGCTCATGGGTAAGCCAACAGGTTTTCAAGAATTTATTCGCCAAACGATTTCGTACCGAGAGCCCTTGGTGCGCATTGGGGATTATAAGGAAATTTACACCGAGCCAGCTCAAGAACATCTGATGGAGCAGGGCGCACGATGTATGGATTGCGGTGTGCCTTTTTGTCAGTCCAACTCGGGCTGCCCCATCGACAACTTGATTCCTGAATGGAACGACCTCGTTTTTCAAGGCCGTTTTAAAGAGGCAATTGATAGATTGCACAGCACGAACAATTTCCCTGAGTTTACGGGGCGCGTTTGTCCGGCACCATGTGAAGGTGCATGCGTTCTCGGTATCACGGAAAAGCCTGTAACGATTAAGAACCTTGAGAACTCTATCGTTGACCGTGCGTTTGACGAGGGATGGGTTGAAGCACAGCCTCCGCAGACACGAACGGGTAAAAAGGTCGCTGTCGTTGGTTCAGGTCCAGCCGGACTTGCAGCGGCTCAGCAGTTAAACCGGGCAGGTCACTTTGTTACGGTTTATGAACGCTCTGACCGCATTGGTGGTCTTTTGATGTACGGCATTCCAAACATGAAGTTGGAAAAAGATTTGGTTGATAGACGTGTACAGATCCTGCGTGACGAAGGCGTGGAGTTTGTAACTGGCGCAGACGTTGGCCGAACGATTGATCCCCAGAAAATGCTCGGTGATAACGATGCAATGCTTTTGGCAACAGGAGCAACCAAGCCAAGGGATCTACCTATTGATGGTCGTGAACTCAGCGGCATTCATTTTGCGATGGATTTTCTAACCGCGAACACCAAGAGCCTCTTAGACTCGAAGCTTGAAGACGGAAATTTTATTTCGGCTGAAGGCAAGAATGTCATTGTTATTGGCGGCGGTGATACGGGGACCGATTGCATCGGCACATCGATTCGCCATGGCTGCAAGAGTGTTGTGAACTTCGAACTCCTGCCTCAGCCTCCTGAAGAACGCGCTTCTGGCAATCCTTGGCCAACGTGGCCGAAGATTTTTCGGGTTGATTATGGTCACGAGGAAGCTGCACGGAAATTTGGTGATGACCCAAGAACTTACTGCGTATTGTCCAAAGGATTTATCCGGGGTGATGATGGTAACGTGGCGGGTATCAAAACGGTCGAAGTAGACTGGGTAAAAGATGAGACCGGCCGCTTCCAAATGAAGGAAGTCGAAGGCTCTGAGAAAGAGTGGAAGGCTGACCTCGTATTGTTGGCTCTTGGCTTTCTAGGACCTGAGCACTACATCTCCGAAGGTTTGGATTTAGAGCTTGATGGTCGCTCGAATTACCAAGCAAGTCATGGGGAATTTGAGACGAATATTCCAAAGCTCTTCAGTGCTGGCGATTGCCGGCGGGGTCAGTCATTGGTGGTTTGGGCCATCAATGAAGGACGCGGTGCTGCACGGTCTATCGATGTATTCTTGATGGGTTCAAGTGAACTACCAGCACCCTCAAATCACTGATTAGCCGCTGTGATCAGATAGGTTAGCATCCCAGGGGCTTCGTTTCAGAAGCTCCTCAGCTTTATAACGTAGCTCTGGGCTAAGGTTGTTAAACCTAGCGTCTTCGAAAGCATCCACCAGCTCTTGAATATGGTCGAATCGGTCGTCTGGGCGTTTGGCCACCGAGAGTGCCAACACCTTAGCGATATCCTCAGGTAGGTCTTTTAGCAAAGTCATCGGATCTTTGGGATTCACGTAGACGATGCGAAAAAGCGTTTGAGGTAAGTTGGATGCGGTAAAAGGGGTGTGCCCGGTGAGTGTCCGATAAATAACAGCGCCTACTGAGAATATATCACTGCGGTGGTCTGAGTCGTGACCTCGTGCTTGTTCCGGTGACATATACCCAGGCGTTCCAATGAGGCCATCGCGTGTGAGTGTACCTTCAGAGTCGGTGAGTTTGGACACACCGAAGTCGAGAATCTTCCAGTGGCTGGCAGTGGTATTCGAGGACGCTGTTCTAAAAATGTTAGACGGTTTGATATCTCGGTGAACAATATGCATTTCGTGAGCTTTACGCATACCTTCGCCAACTTCTTTGAGCAGCTCTCGAATACTTTCAAGATCCATTCTCGCCTTGCGTCTCAGCACGGAGCCTAAATCTTCGCCATCAAGCCATTCCATGGCCAGGTAAGGTAGACCGTCGCCCATTTCACCAACTTCATGGATAGCGACAACGTGCGGAGAGTCGATTCGGCGTGCGATATTGCCCTCTCGGATAAAGCGCGTCACTGCAGTGGAGCGATAGACGGCTGCGGCTTGGAGCACTTTTACCGCAGCGGCTTCCCCGGTTTCTTTGTGAGTAGCTCT
>JABJBS010000422.1 GCA_018668695.1 Deltaproteobacteria bacterium | reverse complement strand
CGTAGAGGCTATCACTTTTGCAGACGTTGGTTATTCCTCAACTGCGAATATGCACGTAGCCGATATTGCTAAGAGCTGTATTTCTCAATTGGCCGAGCATTCGTTGGATATGATTGTCTTAGAGCTCGGCGACGGCATCATGGGCAGTTATGGCGTTGATTCCGTTTTGTTTGATGAAGAGCTTAAAGCTCTTCCCAAAGCGCTGATGATGGCTGCCAATGATCCTGTTGGTGCTTGGGGAGCGGTAAAATGGCTCGAAGAAAGAGATTGGCTACCGACCCTCATTACGGGCCCGGCAACTGATAATGAATCAGGCAGCCGAGCTATTCGGGAACTTACTGGTGTGCCGGCTGTTAACGCGCGGGCTCAAGCAAAAGAACTTACGGATACAGTACTCAATGCTTTCAGGAGCGCGCTATGATGAAGGTTGGTGTTGTGGGTGGTACAGGTTATGCCGGTGCAGAACTCATTCGACTTTTAATCTTGCATCCTCGGGTAGAGTTAAGCGAAGTGGTCAGTCACTCTAAATCCGGTATGCGGTTGGATGTGCTGCACCCAGGTCTTTTGGGTTGTACTGAACTTTCCACCACGGAATTTAATCCAGAGCGGCTTGCAAAACTTGATGCCGTGTTTGTTGCGGTGCCTCACGGTAAAGCAGCTCCTTTGTGTGACGCATTGGACAGTGCCGGTGCCAAGGTTATTCTGGATTTGTCTAGGGACCACCGGCATGCAGATGGCTGGGTTTATGGCTTGGCTGAATGGAATCATCAAAAGCTACCGGGGGCTAAGCGAATTGCAGTTCCGGGTTGTTTCGCAACTGCCATCAGTATGGCATGTGCGCCGTTTATTGCCAGCGGTGAAGTGACCGGTACCCCGCGAATTGTTGCAGCAACGGGCTCAACAGGTCTCGGCGCAACTCCTGCAAAATCTGGTCATCACCCTGAGCGCTTTACAAACCTTAAAGCTTATAAAGTTTTGAGCCATCAGCATGGACCCGAAATCAATACGTTTTTATCTGGATTGGCAAATGTGGACCCGATTCGTTTCGTGCCGCTCTCCGCTCCGATCGACCGAGGTATTTTAGCCACTGCCATGCTTCCCATGAAGAGTGAATGGAGCCTGGAGCGCGCTCAAACAGCTTTGGAAAAGAAGTATGCGGATCATCCGCTGGTAAGGGTACGAGAAAGCTCGCCTGAAATACGTCATGTACGGGCTACCGCATTTTGCGACGTCGCGACTTTTGTTGATGGTCAAGATGTTGTGGTGATCAGCGCCATCGACAACCTTGGCAAAGGTGCCAGTACCCAGGCAGTACAATGCCTGAATCATTGCTTCGATTGGCCAGTTCAAACCGGCCTTCTTAATCCACCAACGCTTCCATAAGCTTGGTCACAAAGGAATATACAAATGCAACGAGTCATCGGACTTATTGATGCCGTCCCCTACTTAAGAGCCTATCACGGGCAAATTTTTGTCGTTAAAGTTGGCGGTGAAGTCATTCAAGATGAACGTAAGCTCGCCCGCGTGGCACGGGACATAGCGATTCTTCACCGCTTGGCCATTCAGCTTGTGGTTGTCCATGGCGGCGGTCCACAGCTTGATGCTTTAACTGAAAAGCTGGGCATGGAAGTAGAACGGGTTGCGGGACGTCGTATCACCTCTCCTGAAGTACTCGATGCAGCAAAAATGCTTTTTCGAGGTCAGCTGAGCCTCGACTTTGTCTCCGCACTAAAAGCTCAAGATGAGACAGCTGTAGGCCTCAGTGGCGCCGATGGTTCAATGATTCAGGCAGTGAAGCGACCAGCAGCTATTATCGAAAATGATACAGGTGAAATGGTTCAAGTTGATTTTGGTGAGGTCGGGGATGTGTGCGCCGTGGATACTAAAGTGCTGCTCAAAACTCTTGAGGCTGGCGTGATCCCGGTTGTGAGCCCACTTGCTATGGACGAAGACGGAACAATTCTTAATTGTAACGCAGACACTTTAGCAGCAGAACTCGCAATAGCACTGGGTGCAGCGAAGCTCATTTTAATGAGTAACATCCCTGGTATTTTAGCCAATGTAGATGATTCTACTTCGATGCTCCACTACACAGATCTCGCCGAACTCTCTGAACTTGAAGAAAAGGGAGCCTTCTCACGAGGCATGCGTCCAAAAGTCGCGGCGCTCCGGTTGGCTTTAGAAGGCGGCGTACCAAGAACACACGTGATTGATTCTGGTCGCAGCGGCGCATTGCTTGAAGAGATCTTCACCAATGATGGATGCGGTACACTGGTGGTTCAATCCGCCGATGATACACGAGCTGAGCCAGTAACCATGGCTGCTCCGTAGCCTCAGAGGCTTCTTCGTTGCGTAGCCCCGACTTGTTGCGGTTGTCCTTGGATGTTATTGCTT
>JABJBS010000421.1 GCA_018668695.1 Deltaproteobacteria bacterium | reverse complement strand
TTCATCGAATTCTGGGCAGCCTTCTCCGGGAGTACCAAAAGCAGCCGCGAGGCGCTGATAAGCACGTGCATTCCGGCGAGCGGCGAGCTCATGCGCACGCTTTTGTAGGATTCGCGAGTCCGTGGCTTCAGCTACTCGAGCCGCCTTGAGGTGAAGCATGTGCTGTAACTCGTATTCGTAGGCATCAAATTCGGCACACATTGCGGCCGAAACCATGGCGGTCACGGCAGCTTTATTGGGTGCATCCGTCACACGTTCGAAACTCATCAGTAAATTTCCGATCGAGCGTCCATCCTCACAGGCCATTTGGATATCACTGCTACCCAAAACGTAAGGTCCCATGTGCTCCACGGCGTAATCCGAAATAATATCCCCGGTGGTACCGTAGATAAAACCCGAGCATCCCGTGCCAAACGTGCCCAGAATGATTAAAAAGCCTATCGAAAACAGCTGACTACAATGACGAAACATGCGATTTCCTGCCTGTCCAGAAGGACCAAGTGTTAGAAATACAAGAGAAGAAACACAGTCTTATCGCTTGATGTAGTATTGATCAATCGCTTAACGCGGCGAGTCGAAATTTTGGTCGATATTATGAACCGTGGCTCAGCAAAACATCAATATTCTAGGCTGGAAATGGTTCTTTACCTTCGATCATAGCCAAAAAGGATTGCTCAGAGGCCACGGCAATTCCAAGTTTCTCAGCCTTCGCAAGCTTTGAGCCGGCTTTCTCACCGGCCACCAAAAGGTCGGTTTTACCGGAAACACTCGAAGCGGGTCGCCCGCCGTGCTCCTTGATAAGCGCGTGCATCTCATCGCGGCCGAGAGCAGTAAGCTTACCAGTGACGACGACGGTCTTTCCGTCCAATAGATCGGAAGACTTTTCCACCGCCTGCAATTTGGGATCGAGGCCAAGCTCTCGAAAATCTCTAAGCATCGCTTGGTTCTGCTCGTCGTTAAAATAATCAACAACCGCCTGCGCCACTTCTGTTCCAATGCCATGAACCGCCGCTAGGGTTTCCTCGGTTGCTTGGCTCATCGCCTCAAGGCTGCCAAACTCATTCGCCAGAATACCAGCGACATGCTCACCAACATGACGAATCCCAAGACCGAACACGAACCGGGCCAGCCCCTGCTCTTTGGATTTATCAATCGCAACCAGAAGATTTTCAGTTCGCTTTTCTTTAAACCCTTCGAGGTCGATAAGCTGATCGTAGCTGAGGCGATAAAGGCCGGCTAAATCTTTCACCAAACCCGACGTGATTAAAAGCTTCACAATTTCTTTACCGAGCCCATCGATGTCCATCGCTTTTCGCGATGCATAATGCCGCAATGACTCAAGTACTTTTGCCGAACAGCTTCGATTGTTGCACCGGGTGACCGCCTCGCCTTCTTCACGAGAAGCCTGAGTGTTGCAGGCCGGACAATGGGTGGGGAACGCATAAGCCTCGGCGCCATCAAGACGTTTCTCAAGAATCACTTGCACCACTTCTGGGATCACGTCACCAGCGCGTTGAACCAAGACCGTATCGCCGACCCGTACATCCTTGCGGGCGATCTCATCAGCATTGTGCAAAGTTGCGCGACTAACAACCACGCCCGCAATATTGACCGGATGAAGATGAGCAACCGGGGTAAGAGCCCCTGTTCGGCCAACCTGAATAACAATGTCTTCAACGGTGGTCGTTTCTTGCTGAGCAGGTAATTTATAGGCCGTGGCCCATCGCGGCGCTCTGGAGACTTGCCCCAGCTCGGTTTGCAGCCGGTGCTCATTGACTTTGACAACGACACCATCGATTTCAAAAGGAATCGAATCACGGGTTTTTAAAAACTCCTGGTAAGCGGCACTCACTTCGCCGACCCCACGACAATATTGGGTCGGCAGTGTGGCAAAACCCAGCTCGGCCAGCCACGCCACAAAATCCGTGTGGGTCGTGGGCATTCTGTCTTCATCGGGAATATGCGAGAGTGCGTAAAGAATAGCCGTCATCGGGCGCTGGGCCGTAATATTCGGATCTAACTGACGCAGAGAACCGGCTGCCGCGTTACGGGGGTTGGCAAAGACACTTTGGCCTTGCTCTTCACGCGACTGGTTCATTTGGGCGAATGCTGCCTTCTCCATAAAAACTTCGCCGCGGACCTCAAGCAGCCCATCGAAGCTTTCTCTTAACCTCAACGGAATCGAACCAATGGTTCTCGCGTTTGCGGTAACATCTTCGCCTACTTTGCCGTCACCTCGAGTACTGGCAACCTGTAGAACCCCGTCTTGGTAAACCAGTTCAATCCCCAGACCATCAATCTTAGGCTCAACCGCGTAGTCTAATACTTCATCTTCGCCAAGCCCGAGATGGCGCTTCACCTTGAGATCAAATTCTGCCAACTCCTGATCATCAAACACGTTACCAAGGCTAAGCATCGGATAGCGGTGAGGAACTTGGGCTAAATCAGATCGAGGCGGCGCCCCGACCCGCATAGTCGGTGAATCTGGAGACTGAAGCCCCGCATACTTCTCTTCTAGATCTTGAAGTTGGCGAAATAGTCTATCGTACTCCCCATCGGAAATAATGGGTGCGTCGAGCACATAATAACGGTGATTGTGTTCACGCAGCTGCCCGCGAAGGGCTTCGGCTTGCGTAAGAGTGGAGTCTGAAATGGGGACTGTCATCGGGGCTACTCTACAAAGTGTGTTATCGAACACTTTGGTAGCATACCCCTCTGGCAATTCTTGGGATTTTAGGATGTTAGAAACTCGAATTAGTCGAGTGTTCTGCCAACCTGCTCAACAGTGAAGAATTCGATCACATCGCCAAGCTTGAGGTCGTTGTAGCCTTCTACGCCGATACCGCATTCCTGACCTGAATCAACTTCACGGGTATCATCTTTGTATTGCTTCAAAGAGGCTACCTTGCCCGCATAAATTTCTCGGCTGTCGCGAAGAACGCGAACGTTGGCAGAGCGCTGAGCCTTACCGTCGAGAACACGAGAACCACCGATGACGCCAACCTTGCTGATACGGAAGAGTTCACGAACTTCTGCTCGTCCAACAACCTTCTCAACTTCTTCAGGTGCGAGTAGGCCTTCCATAGCCTTCTTCACATCATCAACCATTTCGTAGATGACGTTGTAAGTTCGGATTTCAACCTTCTCTTTGTCAGCAACGCGGGTAGCATTGCCATCGGGTCGAACACCAAAACCAAGAACCAGACCCTTACTTGCAGAAGCAAGTGTGATGTCAGATTCTTTAATTCCACCAACGCCAGAATAGATGATGTTAACTTTCACTTCATCAGTAGAAAGCTTCACAAGCGCCTGCTTCACCGCTTCTGCTGAACCGTGAACATCAGACTTAAGAACAACGCGAAGTTCTGGAACTTCTTCGTTGCGCATACGCTTCATCAATTCTTCAAGACCCATCTTCGGCTTTGGAACATTTTCCTCAGCTTTAGATTGCTCAACACGGTGGTCAGCAACGTCGCGAGCATTTTCCATCGATTCAACAGCATTGAATTGATCGCCCGCTTCAGGTGTACCTTCCAAACCGATGATTTCAACGGCGGAAGAAGGACCAGCGACTTTAAGCTGCTTGCCCGTATGATCCGTCATGGCCCGTACTTTACCAACCTGCTCACCGACGACTAAGAAGTCACCCTTCTTAAGCGTACCTTGTTGAACCAAAATCGTTGCAACAGGTCCGCGACCTTTATCCAAACGAGATTCAACCACGATACCCTGTGCATCTCGCTTAGGGTTGGCTTTGAGTTCGAGAACTTCAGCCTGCAGTAGAATCGTTTCTAGCAGCTCATCAATACCCGTTTGCTTAATCGCTGAAGTTTGAACGAAGAGAGTATCCCCGCCCCAAGCTTCCGGCATGATATTAAACTGAGAAAGTTCCTGAGTAACACGGTCAGGATTGGCATCCACCAAATCCATCTTGTTAACCGCTACGACAATCGGAACACCTGCAGCTTGAGAGTGCTGAATCGCCTCTTCTGTTTGCGGCATGCAACCATCATCAGCAGCAACAACCAGTACAACAATGTCCGTTGCCTGAGCACCGCGAGCACGCATGGACGTGAACGCCGCGTGGCCTGGTGTATCAAGGAAAGTAATTTTACCCTTACCCTTGAGCTCTACTGAATAGGCACCGATGTGCTGCGTGATACCGCCAGCTTCACCCGAGGCAACCTTCGCGCTTCGAATGGTATCGAGCAGTGAAGTTTTACCATGGTCAACGTGTCCCATGATGGTGACAACAGGAGGACGATTTTCCAGGTCCGCCGGATCTTCGTCATCCACCGCGACTACGTCGAAAACTTCCTCTTCTTTAAAGGCGATAGATTCAACGCGGTAACCAAACTCTTCGCTTACAAGCTGTGCTGTTTCGAAGTCGACAATTTGGTTTACAGTGACCATCATCCCAAGTGGAATCAACTTACGAATGATTTCCGCTGCTTTGACGTTCATCTGCTTCGCAAGGTCTGTGATGATGATATTTTCCTTCATCTTCACTACGCGTTTTGACTCTTTGATATGTGTCGGCAATCCGCGTTCGACTTCTACCTGAGCATGCTTCTTGCCTTTTTTACGTCGAAGACGTGAAGGCTGAAAACTACGCTCACGCATATTCATCATATTGCGCTTATTAGGTCCTTGGTTCGGCTTACCGCCGCCTGGACCGCGTCTCTTTTGAGGTGCGCCTTTGCCTGGACCACCAGGGCCCTTGCGCTCACGCCCGACTTGAACCATTTCGCGTCCACCGCCAAATGGATCACTTACCACTTTAAGTTCGGTAACTTGGCCAAAACGTGGGGCACCGCGACCTGGGCCACCTGGGCCACCTGGGCCACCGGGACGACCACCACCGGGACCACCGGGACGACCGCCACCTGGACCACCGGGACGGCCACCACCAGGACGACCACCGCCGCCGCCGCGGCGTGCAGGCAATCGTTCCATCAGCTTTTCTTTATCGATCATACGTACAACACGTGCGCCGCCTTTAGGTCCT
>JABJBS010000420.1 GCA_018668695.1 Deltaproteobacteria bacterium | reverse complement strand
TGGATTCAAGATGGGTCAGTGTAAGGCTTGCGACCCATTTTCTACCTATTCGGCCCAAGGTTGCGGTTAAAAGTAATTCCGATTCGAAGTTATTACTAACCTCGAAAAAACATGCGTCGGGTTCGCAGTCCTTCGGTTGAAGAGCGGGGTTCTTTTCAAGGTAGGCTTGGATATCGTGATGAGAAAGAACCGCGAGACGGGGGACGGTATCAAGTGCTGCCAATAAATCGGGATTAAGAGCTTGAGCAAGCTCCGGTGCAACTTGTTCAGACGAGGTTAATTCATGCACTGCCACCTGGTTTGCCGACGCGGTCGAACAAAGCAGACACAAGAATACGCTTAAGACCAAATGGGTACTTAAAACGTTTCGTAAGAATCGATTCTCTGAAAGTGCGCGTATGCTCATCCGAACAAAATGGTACCATAATGTGGTACTTCCACGCGATTCTTAGGGGAAATCTGCTCAATCAGCGCGTTTTATAGAGCTTTCGACTGCGCTGTCTTCTTCTCTAGCTTGGCAAGCTCACAGGAGTAGCCAGCCTTCTTGACTGCTTGGATCATCTGCTCTTGCGCGGGCTGAGTGCAAGCAGCTTTGTTGCCAATCACCCGAGCCAGCCGTTGTTCAAAGATGACCTCTACGGAAGCCACGCCTTTGACGGTTTTGATGGCTTTCGACACAACCGGTGAGCAGCCCATAGGGCAGGCCATATCGGCAACTTTAAGTTGCACTAAACACTGGTCTTTAGTCGGCTCTTTCGGTGCTTTAGGAGCGGCAGAAAGACAAATAGGGGCACTAAAAAGAAGCACAGAGAGCACAATGAGGGTTTTACTGACTTTAAACATGTTAAATTCCTTGGACGTGGTTGGAGCGCCCTGATGCTGGGAACTCTTATGGGTACCTACGGATATTACAGGATTCTGGCAAGTAAAGCCTTTATTTTCAGAGGTCTTTTCACACAAACCTTGCAAGATTCTCCTAAAACCAGAAAACTAGTAGGGTATCTAAAAATAATGGAAAAGTACTGTGTTTTCGTTTGTAGCTGAGCGAGAAACACAGTGCGAAGGAAATCAGCACCGTCCATGAAACCAAAGATTCTTTGTGTCGACGATAGCCGCGCCTTGCGGACAGGTATGAAAAACTGGTTGCACCCCAACTACGATGTGGTTGGCATACCCGATGGCCAACAAGCGTTGACTCTACTTGAGGAAACAACGTTCGACTTAATCATTCTCGATCTCGACATGCCCAACATGACGGGCGAGGACACGATTCGAGAATTACGAGCACGTGGGGACCAAACCCCGGTCGTGTTGCTCACCGCTGAGTCTCGAACCTCCAATATCCAACGCGTCATGCAGCATGGTGTTTTGGATTATATTTTAAAGCCTTGCAGCCCGCCCGATTTAAAACAGAAGCTGGAAGCCGCTTTAAGAACCGCTTACGACCAAAAATTACAACGTGCTCAAGAAGAAGCCAATGAGGACACGATTGCGGCCGCGAAGGTTCAAGCGGGTGGGGAGCCGCAGCCTAGTATTCGTCCGGCTGGAGCGACTGTAAAAACCAAAAGCAAACCCAACACGAAATCGACCTCAACTGCATCAGTAAAACCTGGCGAAGCTCCAGCGGCCAAAGAGCAGTCTTCAAGTCTCTTGATGATTGATGACATGAAGTCTGTTTCCAGAGCGCTTCGTCGTCATGTGGACGATAGTATTCGCATCGGTCACGCTACCACCAAGGAAGCTGCAGTAAACACCTGTTCGAAGCGTGATTATAAAATGATCATGGTCGACATGGATATCCCAAGAGTCGACAGCATCTCGCTGGGCGCTGAACTCAAAAAGCTTCAACCCAAATCGAAACTTGTTGCGCTTTACCTCGCCAATCAAGCAGATCCAAAAGCTCAGGCCAAGACCGATGGATTTGATGCCTTTATCACGAAGCCATTTGATGGTGATGAGGTCAAGGAACTGATTGAAACAGCTTTTGGCGACAAGGATTACACCGAGCTAACAGACAACGTCGTGACCTTTCAGCAGATTGAAGTAGGGGATGCAAACCCAGAAGCACTGATGGCTGATGTGCGTAAGCAGCTTATGGAAAACGTCAAAGAGGTAGCTTCGGCTGCTTGCTTTGCTTGTGTGATTTTAGATTTACGAAATGGTCTTCCAACTGACACTTTGGGGCGCTTCCTAGCACCCGTGATTGAGCTATGCGGTGCGCTGCGTATCGGAATGAAGGTCGTGGGAGATGAGAAAGTTCAGCAGGCGATGCAGGCAACTTTGGAAGGCGATCTTGTCTCAGTTGTGTCTGACTTGGCAGAAGCAAAATCAGCTTAAGAGTAGAGTTTCATACCTATGAAGGCCGCGGCCCTTTCCAGGGAAAAAGTGCCGGTGTTTTGGCTTTGTGCTCGGCATAATGAGGCCGTCTTTCAAGCATCCGCTTATCAATCATCGGGATACTGGCAAACACAAACATAGCTGTCATTGAGACAGCGCCGATAAAGCAAGCCCACTCTTGAGTTGCGCCATAACCTACAAGTGCGAGGCTCCACCAAAACAGGTTTTCGCCCAGGTAGTTGGGGTGACGAACGATGCTCCAAAGCCCAGTTTTAAGGTAGCTGCCTTTGACGGGGCCAGATTGAACAAAGGTACGGAGCTGCTCATCAGCAATGGTCTCGATGGCGATGGCCAGCAGACAGAGCGCGCTGCCCGCATAAACGAGAGCCTCGCTGGCAATGGCCGGGCTGGAAATAGCTAAATAAATTGGGTAAAGCCCGGCGAAAACGATGGCTGTTGGAAATAGGTGAATACCCAGTAAGCTTGCCGGCCAATACAGCTTCTTCGAGAAGTTTCGAATATTGATGTAGCGCCAGTCCTCATGGACAAGTCCCGGCCAGCCTCGTAGAAAATTCCATGTGAGCCGGATGCCCCAGAGCCAAACGAGGATCATACTCAAGGCCGCGACAGTGCCGAATGAATAGCCAGAGCCAAGGGCCCAATAGGTTACGATTGCGGGCGGAATGATGCTCCAATAAGGGTCGTAGAGGCTTGAATTGTTGAGTGCAACGCTGAACGCGAAAATCACCAAAGTAGCCGCCAAATCAGCATAAATCATATGATTGAGGGGATCCATTTCAGGTGAGAACCAAACAATAGCGGTTCCAACCACGCCAGATAAGACGTAGGCGAGCCCCATAATGAGGATGGAAGTAAGTCGGCTGGGGTGACCCTTTGGCATGTTGAATTCCCTTCATCTAAGAGCAAGGTGCGCAATTGTACTTTACTATTCGTGCAAGGCGGTGCAAGAACGTTTGACCAAGAGCTTTATCCCCCTGGATTGGGCTTGATTGGCCGTCTATCGCAATGGAGATACAGAGATGTCTGACACTGAAACAACCAGTCTCGAAGAGATGAAGTTTGATGCTGAAAACCTATTCCGCGAGGAAAAAATCACCGACATGAAAATGGGAGCCATTCGCGTGTTGGTTCCGGTTAAAGTAGACGGCAGCGACGACACTGCGCGGCCTTCAGAGTATTCTGGTCAAACTCAGATTATGACTCAGTCAGGCCCTGTACCATTAGAGTTCCCGATTGAGGCAGCATCTTTGGCTGACGCTATTGAAGCGTTCGCAGGGTGCGCTAACAAAGCCATTGAGAAGATGATTGAAGAAGTGAAGGAAATGCAGCGACGTGAAGCCTCACGGATTGTTGTTCCGGGTCAGGGCCCTGGTGGAATGCCGGGTATGCCTGGTGCAGGCGGCTTCGGCGGCGGCAGTGGAATTATTTCCTAAGTATTAGCTCGCTCATATAAAGACTCCAGAACCTTTCTTTGTGGTTTATGGAGTCTTACCTGAGGCCGATGGCTCCGTATCAGATTCATGGCTTCGTCTATGGATTGCACGTGATTTCGCTCCAGCAAAACCGCGACCAAGAGTGTCGTAGAACGTCCTCTACCTTTGGCGCAGTGGATATAAACGCCGCTTTGAGACCAAGCCGCGATGCGCTCGCTGAGTTCTTTGAACTTCTCGGTACTGGCAGTACGGGCATCTAAGGTTGGAAGTGTCCAGTAGGTGTAGTTCTCTCTCACTGTTTTAAAGCTTTCGAACTCGGCCGTAACATCAACAACGAGACCTACCCCGTTGGGGAGTTCTTCAGCTCTTACCCGTCGGCCGAGCCAGAGGCCAGGTGTAATCAGATGCCAGGCGGGCTCTTGTTTGCTGAGATATAGCTTCCAGGCCAGCTCGTATGGAATACAAAAAGGTAACATCAAGAGTCTGTTAAAGGGTCGCATGGTACCGTCGGCTCGCTTACCAAATACTCCTGCGCCGATACCGGAGTATGCCCCTGCGACGGTGATGAGTGAAAGAGCTGGCCACATGAGAAGGTAGTTCAAGCCGCCTGTGGCGATTGCTTGGAGAGCGAGTAACAAGGCTGCGGCACTGGCACTGAGAATATACTTCATGTTTTTTATTCCCAGGTTAAGCGGCAGTTTGTTTCATCCCATTCTAGGACAATATTGTCTTTTCTTATTTTCTCCCAGTCAAAGTGCCTAATAAGACTTTGAGGTGAACAGGGAGTTAGGGAATCGGTGAGCCCGGCAATATGGGCGAGAATTCCGCAAAGTTCAGCAGCGCTGTAATGTTCTCGTAACAGAGGGGCACCGATGGACCCATGGAGCTTGGCAAGCTTGTCGCCGCGTGGTTCAAGCAACAAGAAGTGGTGACGGTAAATAGGTTGTGTGATTTTGAGCACACTCATCAAGGCTATCTGAGTGGCGGTACTGCTCGCAATGTCTTCGCCACGCACAACATGAGTGACCCCGGCCCTGTCATCATCTACAACGACAGCAAGGTTATAGGCTGTGGCGCCGTCACGTCGTCGAACCACCGGATCACCCAGTGCAAGACTCGGGTTTTGCGAGAGGTCTTTTTCTGAGAGTTCTTGAGGTGTGAATATTTCGACCGGCAGTTTTGCTCGAAGTGGATCTTGAGATTTTCGCCAACCACCCTCGGGCAGTGCTTTGTTTTGATTGGTATTGGGGTATGCGAATCCGCCATCTGGTGATGCAATACCATACTTTTTAATTTGGGCACGGCTCATGTTGCAGGGATAAAGATGGCTTGCCTGAGCTAAAGTATCTAAAGCTTGTTCATGGTTGGATTGATTCTCGCTTTGAATGTTGAGCTCGTCCCAGTCCAACCCAAACCAGGTCAGGTCTTCAAGCATACTTGCGGCGTAGTTTTCTTGAGCGCGCTCAGGATCAAGGTCCTCCAGTCGCAAAATGAACTTTCCGTTCTGCGACCGTGCGTCAAGCCAAGCTAGGAGAGCCGCCAAGATGGTTCCGGGGTGAGCATGTCCGGTCGTTGATGGTGCAAAGCGACCAACGTAACCTGAAGGCTTCGTCACCTGCTGGCTGCTTGTGTTAGGACGTTATTGAGCCAATCCCCAAACGCAGATGAACTTGCGAGTTGCCCAACTTGAGGCAGAAAATGAGCACGTACGCGTTCCTGTGCAATCTTGTCCAACCCTGCGTCTTTCAGGATATCTGCAATGGTACGGTCTTCGTCTCGCTTTAGGCCGGCTACGATTTGTTCTTTCAATGCAGCACGGATCTCAGGGCGAGCCAAGTTGTGCTTTAAGAACTCTTTGGCCCAGAGGATTTGAGTTTCTAGATTAGGGTCGTCAAGCATGACGTGAATATCGGATTGCTTGAGATTGAGGACCGCATCAAGTGCTCGCTTGCGCATAGCTTTCAGAGCGCCCCGGCTATCCTTTGAATTAAAGCCATCCACAATTCCTTGCTTTAATCTATCGGCAGATTGTGCGGCAAAATCTCGTGCCTGACCTTTGAGTGTCTCTTGGAGACCGGCACCTATTCCAGATAATGCACTGCCTGCATCTTGAAGACGCTTCGCTCCTTTTCGGGCGATGCTTCCAAATAGTCCGCCACTGCCACTGGAGCTCCCTGAGGATTTGTCATCATTTCCGCCGATAATGGGTAACTTGGTCAGAAAGTTTTCCAAGGTTTCCGTAAGCGAGCCGGTGACGAGATTACGTATGAAGGCCGGGTCGACAATATCACGTCCAAACCCTTTGGGGAGGGTCATCCGCCGATTCATCCGTTCTTCAATACCGTCGACAATCACCTGGGGGACAGCGTCGCCAAGTGTCTCTCCGGTCTCCGTGACTCTTGCACGTTCAAACTCGAGGAAAGTTTCAGCATGTCGGTCCAGTAGAATCCCGGGTCCATCGCCAGCCATAACATCGAGAATGTCATCGGCTACAGCGTCAAAGTCCACCAGCTCACCCACTTTGAGAGCAACCAGGTGGTCGTAGGCTAAGTCAACGAGCTGTCCGGCGGGGCCGGTTGGTTCAGTGTCTTGTAGTTGCTCGAGGATGGCGTCATGCAAAGGGTGTTTACTCATGATGAATTCCTATCGACGTAGGCTAAGGTAATCAACGAATAGCTTCATAGAACTTAAAAGAGAGTCTGATGAAGTAGAGAAATGTGCCAAGTATAAGAAAACAGGCAAAGAGTGTTGTTGTCCACATAATCGGGCTGGCATTTTTAAGAAGGGCGACCGGTGAAAAACTATTGCTTACAGAGATGCGCTCTTCATCGAGTCCAGGTGCCGCCTCAATATCGGCAAGTCCATCTTGGTTGATGTCTGGTAGAGCGGTGACGTAATGAAGCAGTGCCTGCCATTCTTTTAATTCCTGAGTTCCTTCGAGGTTTGGGTCGGCATCGATGACGGCTCCCTTAATCGATTGAATCGGTACACCGTTTTTATCCTTGGGTGTAATTGATATGACGCCCTTACTCAGTGTTGCGATGGTCCATGCAAAGTTTGCAACATAACTTGTAGCCCCCACACTGTAGAGTTCATCCGAGTCATCTCCTAGGTCTATCAATCTATAGCCATCTTTTTGACTACCAATTTGAATATCTACAATTCTGTCAAATGGCATTCTAAAGAGGTTGTAGTCGATAATGGCTCCAGAGAACCGTGGGAAGTAAGAGGGTCCTTTGATGGTATGGGCAAGAAGTAAGACTTCAAAGAGTCCTTTAAGGTCTCGCCCGTTAAGGTACATTTTGGTGAGTGGGTAACCAGCTTCGTTGTCGAAGATACCCACACCAAGCGGTGTGATTCTAAACAAGTCGGATACGGTTTGAATGCCGGATTTGCCGACGTGGAGTTCGTCGCGGATGGTCCCGTTACCGGTGATTGCTATGTCACTACCGGCTGCAACTCTTATGGCATCGGTGACAAGATTACCCAGAGTTGTATCATTGAAAGTTCGCTTAAGAGTTTTGTTGGTCGAAGCGATGGGCTGATCAAAGGTGTAGCCACGCGGTTTTAGAATCTTCTCGCTTATGGTTTGTTTAACCGTATCAACGAGCTGCGTGATTTCAGGTTTACCAGGTATGGAGTCGTCGATGGCGTGCAGCGTGTAGTTTATTACTTTTAATCCTTGCGGTGTGAGCTCCATTTCAATTTCTCCGAGAAACCGTCCATCGGAGCCGGCTTGAAGAATAGGCGTACCCGATTTAGATAAGAGAGGCTCTTTAAGCGGGGTATGTGAATGGCCTCCGACCACTAAATCTATTTCGGGTGCCGCTTCCGCAAGATCGAAGTCTTCACCAATCCAGTTGCCGCTTGGCGCTTTGAGAATACCACCGTGACTTAGAAGAATAACCACATCGACTTTGTGTTTGTTTTTGAGAAGGTAACTCATTCGATGAGCGACCTCGGTATTTTTATCAAATGTTAGAGGCGCCGTATCTTTCGCAACTTCTGCAGCATTGGTTCCCATGAGGCCAATGATACCGAAGCGAAGCCCACCTTTCTCGATGATGGCCTCACGCGCGAGGATTCCTGATTCCATGTAAGCCTGCAGTGCGTCGTCTTCAGGAGCACTGTGGTCAAAGCGGACATTGGACATGAGAAGTTTGGGTAGAGTCTCGGTTTGCTTTAAGGCGGCGCCAATCATGGCAGCAAAGCCTTGTGGCTTGAAATCAAATTCATGATTACCGACTGCTGCAGCATCGTAGCCCATAGCTTGCATGAGCTGAAGCTCCATGCCTGTTTCACGGGTGACGGTATGAAAAAGAGTGCCCATGGAAAAGTCGCCGCCGTCGAGTAAAAGAACGGGGCCTTTTTGGGACGCCTCAAGACGTCGTTGGTCGATGAGCGTTGCAAGCCTCGCCAAACCACCAATGGTTTTGTCGTCGTTGACTGTTTGTGGGGTGTACTCGCTGTTGGGCCCAAAACCCAAAACACGAGACTGCCAGTCGTTGGTATGAAGAACGGTAAAGCGCTGACCAGCAAGAGCTGATTGGCTAAGCATGGAGAACGCTAGAATAAAGAAAATGAAGACTCGCATGCGAGGCACAATAGGCAATTGAAGCCTATTCAGCAACCGCCAACGGCAAGTGAGATGAACCTCTGCCAAGTACGAATACCTGGCAGCGGTTCAACACACACTCATGTTCCCATTCGAATATTGAATCGTTCTAGTGAATGGCCCCGGCATGGGCTGGAGTAAAGAGTAGGGGAACTTCGGCACCGTCTGGGTTTACCTCGCCGTCTGGTGCTTTGACCAGGCGTAAGGCACGGTAGTTCTTGTCCATCCGATTTTTAACTTCTCGGATTTCTCTACGCTTTTCCGTAATCGTTTGGAGGATCATATCCTCGTGACGACTGTTGTTTGGGGTTGTTTGCAGCTCTTCCACTAGGTTTCTGAGTTGCAAGTAAAGTGCTTCGAATCGCCCTGATTCTTCGTATAACTCTTCCGTGAGTCCTTGCTCTTCTTGCACCGTATCTTTGAGTGCTTGAATGTGCTGGAGCTCTGGAGAAATTTCCTCAGGCTTTCGCTTTGCTTTTGTTGTGGTTTCTATTTCCGTATTTAAAAACTGGATCATTGAAGTAAAGAACACGCTATCACTCCCTCCGCCCTCAGGCACCAAGTGTTCCACGCTTAAGTACAAAGCAACCTTTGTGCCACGTTGGTAAAAATCAGGAAGGCGTCGGTTTATCAGGTGTTTGCGAGACTCGGACATTTTTAGAATGTGATGAATTGCCGGATAACTGACACTTCACAGAAGCAATAGGGTCAATATCTCAACGATAAGCGCTCAATGAAGTCCGAATAAGAGTGTGGCGGCCCATGTTGTAAGACCCGTACCGATTCCAACCCCGAAATTGTCATCTATTTTTGAGCAGACCAGTTCGCTGATGGCTCCGCTTACTGAAGCGGTGAGGCTGAGAAGAATCATTTGGCTGGTGCTTAGGCTGGGGAAGTAAAAATAAAGCATCGCGAGGCAAAGCAGAACGCTTGTGAGTATGAATGCCAGGGTACCTTGAAGCGAGCGTCCATTGATTAAAGCGATGCTGCCATAGCGTCTGCCGATGAAACCGCCAGCTTGGTCGCCTAAGGAAAGCACGGCGAGGGTTAGGGCAAAGACCAGTTCGCTTTGAATGAGTGAAATGAAAAACATGGCGACCCAAAACCATGTCGAGGACGTGATCTGTTCACGTTCATGGTTATGGGCGAAGATCGATGCAAAATTGAGTACCCAGTTGTTGAAGCCAGGGTTGAGGAATCTAATCGTCTCCAGCAGGCCTATGGTCGAGAGTACTGCAGTGGTGCAGATGAATTCTTGGTACGCATCTAAGTATTCAAGGGAAACCCATAAGGAGAAGAGACCGAGGACCACGTGAAGCATGATACGTGCTACGCGAAATGGACGTAAGGCTTCACCATGCTTTAGGACGGCAGAGTTTGCGGCAGTAACGGGTTCGGCCATAACCAGATGGTATGATGTCTCGGGGGCGGTAGCTAGATGCGCTGCGGCTTAGCAATAGGCCTTGATTTAGTTAGGCTTTTCAACTGAGTGCGAAGCCTCAAGGTTGTCTAGGAGTGTGTCGACCAACCAGTGGAGGTGTTCGCGACGTTCCTGAATTCCTGATTCACCAAGCATATCCTCAGCCCAAGCATCGGAGAGAGCAGGGCCGTAGGTGAAGTAGTTCATGACTGCGCCAGTGACGGTGATGAAAAAGTGGCGTGCGGAAGTTGGACCCATATTTGGGATATCGTCGCTGAGTGCTTCTTCAATCCAAGTTTGAAGCGGCTCAAGACCACGCTTAACGAATGCAGAGCGGTCGTTACTGGCAGTGAGCAAGCCCTGAACGAGCGTAGGGTAGCGACGGTTTTCGCAGATGAAGTTTAGGTAAGCGTCAATGACTTTATGAAGACGTTCGCGCTTGGTACCACCATCTGAAAACGCGCTCTGCAGAGCAGTCTGGTGCGCAGTGTGGTAATTCGTGAGTACCTGCTCGAAGAGCGCTTCTTTATTACCGAAATGATAGAAGACTGAGGCTTTGTTTACACGAGCTTCTACAGCCACGTCATTTACACTCACGCCATCAAAGCCGATTTGAGAAAAAAGCTTGTCCGCGGCTTCTAAGATACGGATTGGTGTTTTCTTAGGCTTCTGTGGTTCTTCGAAATGCATCTTCATCCCTTTCAATATTGTAAAGCGGTCTACTGATTCCTCATAATCAAGGAGAGCTTAATCTGGCGACGACATGAGCCCGCTTATTCTTAAGGGGCTTATAGCCCTCAGAGGGGGTGTGCTCAAATTTTGTGAGGGAAATCCTGAACTCTGACCGATAAAGCGTTGGCTTATTGGGGAGTCGAATTTTCTCTTACCCAGTTTAGATAGGGTTCAGAGCCATTCGTGATGGGGATAGAAATGATTTCAGGCACATCATAACTGTGTAAGGATTGCACCCGGTTTTGCAGAGCTTCAAACCGTTCGGTACGTGATTTACAGATTAGGAGGAGCTCACTCTCCTTCTGAATCTCGCCTTGCCATGAGTAGACCGACTGAATGCCGCTCACGATATTCACGCAGGCGACGAGCTTTTCACTGACCAGAGCTTGGGCAAGCGATTGGGCTTCGTCGGCGTTTGGCACCGTGATGTAGATGACAATAGTGTCGGTTTGGGTGGGCTGCATAATCTAACTCCCTATTCCATGGAGGAACTCTATTGGTAAGTCAGAGTGGTAGTGAGTGCAAACGGGACGGAAGGTGAACGTGTTCACCCCCGCCCTGATTCATTGCTTAGCCAAGGATGCGTGGTCTATCGAGGACAGGGCCAGTTGGCAGACCAGCTGAACTTCCTGTGATAGAGCCAGTTCCGGTGCCGGAGAAGGTTGTACCTGGATCACGAACGGGAACGCTTGGAGAGTTGGACGAAGAACTTCCACCTGATGAGCTGCCGCCAGGAAATGAGGAAGATGTAGAGCCACCAGGGTTTACGCCGGATGCTCCTGAACCGCCTCCGCCAAAAATGCCACCGAAAAGCGGCCCAAGCTGACCCATGAACGGCATGACTAAGCTAAATATGTTCTTTAGGAAGTTAAATAACTCCTTAAGCACTGTGAATACCTTGTCGAAGAAACCCTTCACTTTTTCGCCAAAGGTTGGCTCGGGTTCTTCAACTTCAATAACCGCAGCAACCTCTGTGGGTGCCTGAACTTCGATGGGTTCTGAAACCGCGGTAGGGGCAGTGGTCGTACCCGATTGAACAGGTGGCTGAGTCTGTGTGGGGCCATTGAACTGCGAGACACCACAACTGTTCTCGACGGGTTGCAGATTTGGGGTGGTTGGGTTGACGGCTTGCTGGGCCGTGGTTGGTAAACCGATAGCTTGCATCGCGTCTTGAGTTGCGAGTTCCGGGTGCTGATTGGCCAGGTTAGCCTTCGGCATTTTGATTTCGAGATCTTTGGGAGGGGCGATAGAAGAGAAGCTGTTTTGAACGGTTGAGGCTGGAATAGATTGTGCTGCAAAATCTCGCATAGATGATAACTCCGAGGCAAAAATGTTGTTTCAGGTCCAAGATTAGTTATCGGGAGAAATGGTCAAAGTGTTGCGTAAAAATTAACAAAAAATGATTAATTCAATGATTTTAGGTGTTTAATGCGAATATTTTTCTGTGTGCATAAGTTTTTGTCGATTTGTGGATAATGGTTAATCACTTGCTGAATGATGAAAATGTTGCTGACTCGTGTTTGATGCACTACCATACATTACATCATGACGACGAACCCGCATGTGTTGGTTTTAAACAAGAGTTATCAGCCCGTGAATGTGATTGGTGCACGGCGCGCGTTTGGTATGCTCTTCATCGGGAGCGCTTTTGCCCTCGACAGTGATTACCAGCAACTTGATTTACCCAAATGGTTAGACGTTGAGCCAAGAGATTCCGATGACACCATTGGGAGCGTTGGTGGTCCGATCTGTGTTCCCCGTATTATCGTTTTAAAAAGATACAGCCGTTTTCCAACCGGCCATGTGCGCTTTTGCCGGGGCAATATTTTCCTAAGGGACAATCATACTTGCCAATACTGCGGTGCAGTTCTGCCGAAGATGCGTCTTAACCTTGACCACGTGATGCCACGTTCACGAGGTGGCCAGCACAGCTGGACCAACGTGGTAACGAGTTGCATTCCTTGCAATACAGCAAAGGCGAGCATGACTCCCGAAGAGGCGGGTATGCCACTCTTAACAATACCCCGGCAGCCGAAATGGCGAGGCGTACTGGAGGCAAGCGGTTTTAAAGCACGTTACCGTGAGTGGCTTCCCTTCGTTGTTGGTGGTGTCCGCAGCCCGTAATGTTAAATTGAATAGTCTTCTAAGCGAGCTGAGGGCTCGCTTTTTTATGTCTAGATGCGCATCTTAACTGGTTTGCCCGAGCGGGGTTGTGTACAAGGCTCTATGATTCGAGGACTTATAGGTGTTATCCATTTGCCGCCCATGCCAGGTGATCCAAAGGCTTGCGCGGATACTTCATTCAATCAGGTCGTCGACTTTGCGATGCGGGACGTTGACGCTCTCGTGGCCGGCGGCGTGCACGGAATCATCGTTGAGAATTTCGGCTCTGCTCCGTTTCAAAGAGGCGATGCCACCAGTCGTTTACCACCTCACCAAGTTGCGTTGATGGCGCGTGTGGTAGGAGCCTGTGTCGCAAATTCCGGAGTTCCTATTGGTGTCAATTGCCTGCGCAATGATGCTCAAAGCGCTTTGGGGATTGCTGCGGCGACGGGTGCCGAATTTATTCGAGTCAATGTTCACTCGGGCGCTTATCTTACGGATCAGGGCATCATCGAAGGTGAAGCTTGGCGAACGCTGCGGTATCGAAAAGAGCTGGGCGTAGAGCATGTGGCCATTTTAGCCGACGTTTTGGTGAAGCATGCGGAGCCTTTGGTGCCGGTCGACCCAGTGACTGCAACTGAGGATTGCCTCAAGCGCGGTTTGGCCGATGGCGTGGTTGTAACTGGGAGAGCAACCGGTCAGCCAATCGAGCGCGAACGGTTGGAAATTGTTCATAGGGCCGCGGATGGTAAGCCTGTGTATCTTGGTTCTGGGTTAACTTTAGATTCTGTTTCAACGCTGATGCCGTTTGCCACTGGCGCTATCGTAGGTACTGCGCTCAAGCAGGGCGGCAATGTTGGGGCGCCGGTCGACCCCGAGCGGGTCAAGCTCATCGCTGAGGCGATGAATGCCCATCTGGATGCCTAACTAATTTTGGAGTTTGGTCATCGTTGAGTTCAATCACCCAGTCTGACTCTTTGGGCATCGTGTTCATCATATGCCGACTGATCCGCTCGTAATGCATGATAAATCTATTTAAGTCGGCGTCATCCATTTTAGTGGATGTGTTATTGTTGGGATCTATCTCAAGCTGAGATTCTTGTTGCTTGCGCCATGTGTAAACCATTTCAAATTTGGATGGTTGGAGCCAAACCAGGGTATCTATCTTCTTCCAAAGAGAAGCGTATTGCTCTTGGAGCTGCTTGTTGACGTAATTTCTGAAGGTTCCCTCGGCATCTTCTTGCTCTTCGAGTTGGTTGATGGGTTTTGCCAGCTCTTGAGCCGATTGCGGTTGTGCCCCGACACACCACCCCTCGAATAGAATGACATCCACCGGAAGCTTTTGGTCCTTCCAATCGGATACGGCTTTAGGGTTATCGGTAGATTTATCGAATTGAGGAATAGAAATAATCGACTCATCGGCACCGCGTTTTAAGGCATCGATGACTGCACTGATTGCTTCTACATGATGTGTGCCGGGAACGCCGCGTGTCTTAAGCAGAGGGTGAATTCTCTCACTTAGTAACTGACGCTCTTTTTGGTCCCGATAGAAGTCGTCAATCGATAAAATACAAGTGGTCATGCCAAAATGGGATTTTAGATAATTTTGAAGTGCACGAGACTGAGTGGTCTTACCAGATCCTTGAATGCCTGAAATTCCAACAATTATTGGGTGTCCCAAAGTGCGCATTTCTTTTCGCACGTACGCGCCAAATGTTGAATAAAATTTATCTTCCCAATTTCGAAATGAAATTGTCAGACCTTCAGGATCCAATGTTTCTTGAATTGAGATAGCTACCTCTTGGGGTGAAGGTTGGGTCCAATGCTTCTAACCTTCATTATAACACCTATAGGGGTCATTTGGCGAGTGTGTGCGTTTGCTGAGTGATTTGATTTCTCGGTTCACGAAATGATTGATGACTATTCATCGATTACGCATGTTGTTTTGTTTTGAAACACGCGATGACGCATTGGGTTATTTTGAGACGCTGACATTAGCACCACAAAATGTCAGTAGAACGTGTTTCGCTGAATCCGCGTTCACCCGCTTTTTTGCTGGTGTTGCGATTTGAGACGAAAATAAACGTGCAAATTTCTAAACATGGGGCCATTGGTCTGCTAGGTCAGTACCAGCACCACAACAAAACCTTTGGAGGGTTAAATGAAAAAGTTAGCAACATTCGTTGGAGTTTTAGCGTTATTGGTTTCAAGCCAGGCAATGGCAGCATTTCAAACAACAGCAGGTACCATGGAATTAGGTGGCGCAGCAGCGTTCACTGTTGGTGATAGAATGGTCCTTAATGTAGCTCCAACGGTTGGTTATTTCGTAATCGATAACGTTGAAGTCATGGCATCGTTTAGCCTAGATATGGACCTGGACAACGATACAACCGCAATCGGTTTTGCCGCTGGTGGTATGTACTACATGGACCTGGATATGTTTATTTTGAAGACTGGCCTTGCAGTTGGTGGCGACATTCCTGACG
>JABJBS010000419.1 GCA_018668695.1 Deltaproteobacteria bacterium | reverse complement strand
TCCCGTCGTAATGCCCAATTTTAGAGGTTTTATCCTTTTATTAGCATCGATAAGCCTGGATTGAGCAGCGATGGGTTGGGCTTTGCGGTCCTGATCCAAGAGATTTCAGGCCAAATTGGGGGCCGGCTGACACGGTCCTCGGCCGGAAGTCTGGCTTTTCGGGTGCTGAGGCTTTTGAAGAACGAGCCTAGAGAGCCTCAAACAGTCCAGGAGTCAGGGGCCGCGATGCGAAGAGAAAGGCAGGTCAGTGCGCCGTCACCTTTATGAAGTTCAGTGACTTGAACGGTTTCAACGGGGTGGCCTCGCTGGCGAAGAAGCTTAGCTGTTTGCGGAGCATCTTCGGAAACGATGGTAACGTCGCCAAATACTAGAACGTTGGCGCCGAGAGGTTCCGGGGCAGCTAACCAAGTAAGGCTTAGGTCTGCAATCTCAAGCGGGTTCATCACGGCTGGGTCGTAAATGATGGTGCGGTTATCGAGAGCGGTCATCGCTGATTTTAAATGAAGGCCCTCTTTTACCTGAAGTGCGTGTGCTCGAATACCGTCGAGATGCGCGACTTCCTGAAGTTTTTCAAACCCTTGAATGTTGGTGCGTTGAGACAGTCCAACCAGAAGCTCGTTGCCCAGTCTCATAACGTCTCCACCATCTAAAAGGGCAGGCGCTTCGGTGATATGAAGAGTGCAAAATGGACGCAAAGCATCTGCAATGCCGCCCGTTTCCGCTCGCCGAGAAGGGGCACCAGGCCGGGTCACGAGTGCATGCGAATCAAGAACAACCGCTACATCTTCAATATAAACGCTGTCTGCGTGTCCTACGGGCACCGGGACGAAGCTCAAAGATTTGGAATGTTGCCTGAGAAGAGAAACATAACCTTCATGTTGGGCGACCGCTTTTTCTCGGTCGATGGATACCGGATCTTCTCGAAGGCAGGATGCAAAGTTCTCAGGCACGGCTCGTACGAGACAATGAACCGGATTTGAGGGTTTAGTCGAGCTCATCTTTTCTTCCTATTAATTCACCAGCTTCATAAACGAGCTCTGTTTCAAGGATACCGTCTCGGTCGTAAAGAGAGCGAAAGCCATGAATCTTCCCATCAACATATTGAATCTTTTCTTGAATCTTGCCCTGACGGTTCCAGCGTTTCCAAGTGCCCTGTTTGCGATTTCGTTCATATTTACCCTCGGTAATTTTTTGACCCGAGTCAGCCCATTGGGTGAATTTGCCTTCTTTTTGCCCGTCCTTGTAATAACCTTGATGTTGACGTTTGCCATTGGGCCACCAGTATCTCCAGGGCCCGTGGTTGGTGATGGCCTCTGGTTGGTCACTTGGGCCGGGGCGTCCACAATACTCTCGGTTACCAAACGGGGGGCGGCCACCATAGGCTTGTGCCCCTTTGGGACATTTAAGCTCTTTGACGGAGCTATCACTTGTACAGGCCCCTTGGACGAGAAGGGAGCCGAGGAAGGTGGCGATGAGAGCGCTGTATACGAAGCGATTTGGTTGCATAGCATGTCCCCGTTAGAAAGGATCTCAATAGGATAGCACTTAGAGCGAATTGAGCCGCGCTTCAAGTTGCTTTCACTTTGAGATGTGGAATTTCTGTGAGAGAACCGTGAGACGCAGTGTAGAAGTGGACCCTAATACGAAAGGAACGGCCCCATGAGCGCCGGAGCACCTGAACAAAATGATGTTGATGTCGTCCAATTGGTGAATCGCATGATTTTGCGGGCTCATCATGAAGGAAGCAGTGATATTCATATCGAGCCGCGTACCAATCGTATTCGCGTACGGTACCGCGTTGACGGTGTGTTGGTAGAGCGACCGCCGATCGCAGTTGGGCTTGCAGGCTCTGTTGTCAGCCGACTTAAGGTTATGTCGCAGTTGGACATTGCTCAGAAGCGTTTGCCACAAGATGGCGCCTTTGAAGTTCGTATTGGAAAGTTGATTGTTCCAATCCGGTTGTCGAGCTTTCCCACCGAATATGGAGAGAAGGTCGTTTTGCGACTCCTGTCTACGAGTCGAGATGTGCCTGATATTGCAAGCTTGGGTTTGAACTCTCATCATGAAAAATCTTTTCGCCGTATGGTGGCGCATTCCGAGGGTATGATTCTTGTTTGTGGACCTACGGGTGCAGGCAAGACAACGACAATCTATGCATTGCTTAAAGAACTCGAGTCGACTCAGCGCAATATTATGACTCTAGAGGATCCTATCGAGTACCGGTTTGACTCGATTATACAGGGGCAAGTTTACTCAAAAATTGGATTCGACTTTGCATCAGGACTTCGTTCTATTTTGAGACAAGACCCTGATGTGATCTTAGTGGGTGAGATGCGGGACCGAGAAACCGCAGAGATAGCTTTAAAAGCATCGCTTACAGGACACCTCGTCTTTTCGACGCTTCACACCAACGGTGCAGTGGATACCTTCGTTCGATTACTCGATATGGGTCTAGAGCGCTTTGTGGTGGCATCGGCCTTACGCGCTATTGTGAGTCAGCGTTTGGTGCGTAAACTGTGCCCCGGATGTGCACAGAAGGTTCCGATGAATCATGCAGCACGACAATTCTTTGGCATTGCTGAGGACGAAGAGCGCTTTTTGTACCGAGCTGTTGGCTGTGAGAAGTGTAACAAGACGGGGTTCTCTGGGCGAACTGCCATTATGGAAGTTTTGGAAATTGATGACGAGCTTTCAGATGTGATGAAGTCTTCAGAACTAAACCGCCGTGAGCTTAAAGCATTGATCCAGCAGCGTGGGATGAAGTCTTTACGACAGGTGGGTATGGAGCTGGTACTCCAGGGGGTTACGAGTATCGACGAAATTGCTCGGGTGACTTAACACCTAAGGCAGCAGCCTGTTCTGGAAGGTTGACTGAGATGACGACCCGGGGATCTGTGGTTGGCACTTCGCAGTTTTTAGAACCTTGGCTTTGAATAAACGTACCAAGGCTCATGCGGGTGGGTGTTTCAAGAAGACGCTTAAGAGCAGCAACGCCTAATAAAATGGGGTAACCCATGTGGGCGCCAAGTTTGGGGTAAGCAAGTTTATCCTCTGATTTACTAAAAGACTCGAGAAGGCTCTTGACGGTTTTGCTGTCTGCAAACGGATAGTCGATAGGCCAAAGTAAAACTCTTCCCGACGGCTGTACCATTTTGAGAGAATCAACAATCGTTTGAAGCTTGGATTGTTCAGGCTTAGCCACCGTTACCGAAATCGGCGCTGCACGGTATCGCTGTACAATGGGCTGAACGTCTTTTCGCGAGCATTGAAACGGGTCGTTATCTTCGCCTACTGCTATAATCAGAGCTTCACTTCCGCAGCTGCGAGCTGTGAGCGCGACTTTCTCTATGAACGTCTGACTGCCGATTCGCAGATTTGCTTTTGCGTAGCCCAATGCAGGTGATCTACCTGAGGCAAGAATCAAAGTAGTAATAGACATATTTTCCCCATGTGCCTCGATTCTTGAACCGAGTTCCCGAGCATCGGGCAGCAATTTAATCTACTTTTGCCGCCCAATTTCACATCCCTCCCCAGGGATTGATTGGGGATTAGTCCACGTGTTGCGCAAGCTGTCAAAAAAAATTCCAAAAATGGGACACGGTATTGATTGAATATGTCTTCTTTAATCAATTGATAAATTGGGTCATGTACCGTCGTTGCTTATGGGCCCTTGGTAGCTTTCGAACTCAGAGCGTGACAGGCAAAGCTTTGATAGTCGGGAGCCTGCGCGTGAAGCGATCCATTTTCTGCATCTCAGAAGTGCATCAAATCCATTGACCGCAAGGCCTCCACAATTGCTCAATACTTATGAAACAACTTTTTTTCATTAAGTGGCCGATAATATTCGGTTTTTTCAGTGTATGGGCATATCGGCGCAGGTAAGTGTGTCTCGCTTGCATGCCTACATTGAGCTTGGCATGTTTGATTCAGGACGTGCTGTGGGAACCACGACCAACAAACATGGGGGTTACCGTGAAAAATTCTATCCTTAAATTATCAATGTTAACTTGTGTCTTCAGCCTGACGATTGGCTGTAGCGCTGACGGGCTCGAAGACGATTCTGGGCTTGTAGGAGATAACACCGAGCAAGCAGCTGCTGACGAAGCATCCAATACAGACAACACGGGTGTGAACGAAAACTGGAATCCAGAGGTGATTACACGTGCCGATGGTTGGTTAGAAGTTCGACCAGGCGGAGACACTCTGTGCTCGCGCGGAACGGATTACGCTTACTTTGTTCGCCCCGGCGATCCTGAGAAAGTCGTGGTCGAGTTTCAAGGTGGCGGTGCTTGCTGGGACGATGTCACCTGTTCAGTTGCTGGTGCGATTTTCAGCGAAGACATCGAAGATACTCGAAGTGCTGTTGGTCTTTACCGCCAAGGTATTTATGACCACGACAATCCTGATAACCCGTTCAAGGGTTGGACACACGTGATGGTACCGTACTGTACGGGTGACGTTCACTGGGGCAATGCCGATACTGATTACGGAACGGGTGAAGATAAGTTTACCATTCATCACCGAGGCTATGTGAATGCCCTTTCGGCCATTGGCTGGGTGCAAAATGAGCTGGCTGAACCCGCTAAGATTGCAGTAACTGGCTGCAGTGCAGGCGGCTATGGCTCGATTGTGTGGTCTGCGTGGATGATGGAGAATTACCCAGAAGCAAAAGTACTGCAGTTCAGCGATTCCGCAGCAGGTATTATCACCGACCAATTCTTTGCGGACAGCTTTCCGCAGTGGGGCGTAGACAAGGCATTCCCGGCTTGGATTCCTGAACTGGATTTAAGTATCATTGACTACATGGACCTTGAGCTTGGTGATGTTTACGAAATCATCGGCAACCACTACCCGCAGAACCGCATTGCTCAGTACAACACCGTACAAGATAAGACTCAGGTCTTTTATTATGAAGCGATGAACGGTGACGGCGGTGGCAGCGGCTGGACTGAACGAATGGCGGATTCGGTTTTCAAAATCAAAGAAGCGACTCCAAACTTCAACATGTATATGGCTGGCGGCGACGTACACTGTACGATTCCAATCGGTGATTTCTACACCCGCGAAGTCAACGGTGTTCGCTTGGTCGACTGGTTGAGTGATTACATGGAAGACGATGCAGCTCCGGAAGATATTATCTGTGAGGACTGCCTCTAAGACCAATGACGTGAAGCTGTGGCGAGATGGCTCGCCGCGGCTTAAACGTTAGGTTTCCGCTAGCTCTTCGTCACCTTGAAAAGTCTCCGCAACAATAATTGTGACGGCTCCGTCACCTGCGACATTTGTTGCCGTTCGAAACATATCCAAAATTCTATCTACAGCTAGGATGATGCCTAAGCCTTCGAGAGGGAGGCCTACGGCATTGAGCACCATGGCCATCGTTACAAGACCGGCTCCGGGAATACCAGCGGCCCCAATGGCAGCTATGTTGGCAGTGAGAAAGATAATGATTTGCTGACCTATGCTGAGATCTATTCCGTAGGCTTGAGCGATGAATATGGCGGCCATGGCTTCGTAGAGTGCAGTGCCGTCCATGTTCACAGTGGCGCCCAGAGGAAGTACAAAGTTGGTGACCTTTTTATCCACGTGCAGGTTTTCTTCAAGGCATTTCATGGTGACGGGTAAAGTTGCGCTTGAGGAAGATGTGGAAAAGGCAAAAAGAATGGCGTTTTTCATGCCGCTGAAAAAAGCTAAGGGAGAGACAGTAGAGAAGGTGATGAGCATAATGGGATAGACCACGACAATTTGAAGCGTTAACCCCAAGACGACGGCCAAACAATACCACGCTAGATTCGTTAGGACTCCAATCCCGGATTGAGCCACCGTGGATGTGATGAGTGCAAAGACGCCCAGAGGCGCAAACTTAAGGAGGACGTTAACAATGACCATCATGGCATCGCAGGTGACACTTAAGACATCTACAACAGATTTAGACCGAGGCTTCAATTGGACGAGGGCGAGGGCAAAGAGCACTGCGAAAACCACAGTGGGAAGTATTTCTCCCTTGGCCATAGATCCGAGAGGGTTGGACGGAATGGCCTTCATCAAAGTTTCGACAGGACCATCCATATCCACATTGACGTCGGCTTTGGGTAGTTTGGGTTCAAGGTAAGCGATGTTGCGACCCGAGTCGTAACTTACATCCAGGCCACCTGCAGGATTTTTATCATCGCTCTGAATATTGACGGTATTTTTGGCTCGCTCGCCGTTACCATACAGAATCCAGTAAGTGATGGTCGAGCCTTCTTTGCGCGACAAGTCCGCAGGTATTTGAAGTCTTCTATCGCTGTCGGCTGAAACGTCTTGGCGAGCGTCGACACTTCCATCTTCGTTCCAGTCAATTTCGTAGCCAATAATTGTTTTGTCTTTGTTGATATCTGCACCGTCGCCGGGCCGGATCGTGTTGGCGACGACAAGACCGATAAAGACAGCGAGACCTGTGGTGGTTAGGTAGAATACAATCGTGCGACTACCTAGCTGACCAAGTTTGGTGTTCCCCATCCCGGCGATGGCTACAACGATTGAGCAGAAGATAAGCGGCACCACGACCATCTTTAAAAATGAGACGAATATCTCACCGATGATACCGATCCAGAGAATGTGTTCACCTAGTACCGCACCCATGACAACACCTAAGATCAGTGCGATGAGAATTTGAAGGTGCATAGCTACTTTTGGCTTCGAACCGGCGGTTTCGGTAGACACGCTTTTGTCCTTCTCGTTAGCTGCCACAGTCTTTCGAAAGTGCGCAGCGGTATCCTAGATGCAACGGCTCCATGGTATTTAAGGTACTCTTAAAAACTATCAGGGTTTGTAAGGGCGGCTCAAATCATCAATGGTGTCCTTGCCCCGCTTAGCAGGGCCCGGGATCTTGAATAGATGTGAGAACTTGTAGGTAAAGGACTGCGGGTGCGTGTTTCGAACTTACTGGATGAGGTCCCCAATGGGCTCTCTGGCCCGTAGCCAAGCTTCGGGGATCCCGGTTGAGCGGGCAGACATCGCGACGATGCCTCCAACCATGGCGCAGGTTGTATCTCGATCTCCCAGGCCGCTTACGGTCTTCCAAAATGCGTCTTCGTAACTGTGTAGATTGTTGGCGGCACACCAAAGTGCGAAGGGTACAGTATCTTGTGCTGATAGACTTTGCCCCGAGCCGACCTGCTCCGCGACGCTGTGAGGATCTGTCTGACCATCAATATGGTACACTGTGTTGATGCCATTGCGCGTTACACTTTCTGGAGTACGCAGTAAAACGTGCTTGAGAAAATCTGTGGAACTCATGTCTCGTCCATCCCCAACTTTTGTAGCAAGAGCGCTGGCGACAGCAATCGCGATTGTCCCTGCAATGGCCTCGCAGTGGGTATGGGTTGGCATGGCGGACGCCTGTGCTTCGTGAACGACTCGGCTGAGATCATCGGCGAAGAATGCACCCAGAGGTGCCACGCGCATTGCTGCGCCACTGCCATAAGAGCCCTGACCACCATGGCTGGCCAACGCTTTCTTCTGAGCATCTTCTCCGGTTGCTACCGCTTCAAGAAGCTCTGCGGTTGATGGTCCATAGCCCCGAGAAGTATCGTAGTGTTTTGCGAATGATTGCCCCAGGATTTGTGGGTCGATTTGTCCGGCCGATTGGAGAGCTGCAACGACCGAGATGGCCATTTGTGTATCGTCGGTATAACGCCAAGGTCCGGCGGGGACTTCACGACGTGCAATAGCACTCATGGCTTCTGCATTCGGGCCAAAAAATGTCTCTCCTAGAGCATCTCCGACGGAGAGCCCATTGAGTGAGAGATATGCGCGTTCGATTGAGTTCATACTTCCTGCCAGAGCTGGTGCCAGAGCCGTTAGCAGTATTTTACCGTTGTTAACGCTAGATGCCAGTTCGTCGCATTTCTGAGCTTAGCTGAGCAGCCATTGAGCCAAGTAGAGGATGCCCATCGCGAAGAGTCCAGCCATCACGAGGCTTCTGAATTTTTCCTGAGGCAGTTTTGTGGCGAGGTGATTTCCCAAGAGTCCACCGGCTAAAATTCCGGGTAAACAGATGGCTGTAATGGGCAGTGTTTGCTCGTTGATGAGGCCGATTTTAATAAGCCCCAAGCACCCCAGTATCGCGGTCGACATGAAGAAAACTTGAATGTTTGCCCGGAATTGGTCGCGTTCCCAGCCTACCAGGCTCGCATAAATGAGGATGGGGGGCCCAGCTGCACTGAAGGCCGCCCCGAAGATGCCTCCGAGCAGTCCGGCGAAGGCCGCAGGCACTGGATGTTTTGCCCACTGCATCTGTCCGAACTTGGTTGCAGAGGAAACATAAACAATGAGTATGATCCCCAGAAAAGCCTTCATCCAAGTGTTGGGCCAATGCTCCAAGACCCATATCCCGCCCAATATCCCAACGGGCATCGGCAGCAGCAGATATTTGATTTCGTTGAACTGGATATGGGCTCTTAACTTATAAGTGAGCATAATCGTTAGGATAACGCCCATAGGGCTGAGCACCCCAACGGCGTGGCTGATGTTCCAGAGCAGTGGCAATAAAGCCATCGAGACCAAACCCGAGCCAAACCCCGTAACACCCTGAACTGCCGCCGCGAAGCTCACGATTAAGAATGGTATGACCAATTGGGTAAAATCGAGTTCCATGTGAGCTCCATTTAGCACTTATTTAAAGGAAATACGCAACACCGAAATTTTGGCGCCGATAACGATGTGTACCCAGAGAACCACCATCGGAGATGAAGATGCCGACCATGACCCATCACTTACCCCGTTTGCCAGTGCAGCCAGCTCGAATCGACGTACCCCCACGGGTAGAGGCTGAAGCCAGCTTTGGAGACCATGTTGAAAACGCCGTGTTCGATGGTTTGGACTCAGTGTTCTCCGGCTTGAGCAGTCTGGGTTTGGTAAGGCCAACGGTTGAGGCCGGGCTTAAGTTGGTTGCCAGTGGCAATGATAACGCTTGGTACCACGCTATGGCGGACCATGCGGGAACGATGCTCGAAGCAGAATATGCTGAACGCGGCACTCGAAAAACTTATGAAGAGCGAGTGACTGAATATCTAAGTGAAGCCAAAGCGGGTGGAAGATTCACAGCTGGGCTGAACGAGAAAACAGCTTTTCATAATGCGAATTTTGTTAAAGAGCTCGAAGAAGTTGGTGACGCGAAATTCGTTGGCGGTAATCAGGTAGAATTTTTAATCGACGGCCCGCAGTCTTTTGAAAAGCGAGCGGAGCTTATCGATAACGCAAAAGAAAGCATCCACCTTTTAACATGGACGATCTATGACGATGGTACGGGGCGAGACTTAGCAAACCGATTGGCCAAGAGAGCCCGCGAGGGACTGGATGTTCGAGTCATTGTGGACCGCAACATTGCGGCCCGTGGAGAACACATCGAGACTTTTAAGTTTATGGAAGACAACGGCGTGAAGTTGATTCGCTGGGAAGATCCAGACCACGTGCAGTGGGGCAACCACTGTAAAATGATGGTGGTTGATGGAGTAGAG
>JABJBS010000418.1 GCA_018668695.1 Deltaproteobacteria bacterium | reverse complement strand
TCCCAAGGGTTCGCCAACCGAAGTGAGACAAAGCCTTACTACATGAATGGCGCTATGCGCTTTATCTCATCCACCAACCGATTCTGGGTGTGATCTCTGCGGTCAAACACGGAGAAATCAGATCCATAGTATTCGCTTCTCTTGGGAACAATTTTGAAGGCGGACTCCAGCGTCACGACATATTCTTGGCGACGATTGTTGTCATTATTGCCAGTGCTGCCTTACATCACCTGCTTGAGGAACCAGCTCGTCGAAGTATCGTAAAAAAATGGAACAAGAATCGATTAGATTAAGTGGTTGGGTACTTGATACGAGAACGACGACGCACCAGCCATAGCCCACCTAATAGAGCCATCAAAAGGTTCTGAGAACCAGTCTGAGAGCAACCTCCATCCTCTTCTGGTTGCTCAGGATCTGTTGGAAGGTTGGCATCCGAAGGCTCTTCGTCCTGAGGTATCGATTGCGCACCGCCCTCTACAAGCCTACCTGGCGATGATTCCAAAAAGGGCCCCGTGTATTGCCCTTCACCGTCATCGCTGACGCCATCTGTAGAATCGTTGTTGGTCTCTGAATCTTCATCTTGCTCGGAAGAGACAGGGAGTAAGCCTATGGAAGCCCACATTGAATCGCCCGCTTCTAAGACCACTGTTCGGCTGCTCGTCACATAACCCTCAGCGCTTGCCGTGATTTCATAACTCCCTGGAACCAGCTCAAAAGACCAAAAAGCATCGCTCTCTCGTGCAGAAAGCGACTCACCATCAGAAGAAACGATTGTAGCTCCGTCTAATCTAAGATTTCCCTCCTCAGAAGGAGTTGCCGTAAGAGATGCATCAAAAACGACGCCCTGCACAACAGAGCCACCATCTGGCTCTGATGGGTCTGACGGATCTGAGCCATCGCCCGGGTTCGTCATACCACCGGCCGCGAGACTTCGAATATCGTCTAAACGAGAATGGAGGTTTTCACCTGGGCAACTGGTACTCGCACTGGCGTGGTCTCGGTGACCCTTTACGGAGTCTTCATCAATCCCAAAACTAAACTGGCCACTCAATACCGCGACCAAAGAGCTCACCGCATCTATCGTGACCTCAGGTGGCACCAACGGCCCATAAGTGGATGGGTCGCAAGCACCGGGCTCAAAACAACCTACAATGGAGATCCCAGCATTGCCGCTGTTGTTGCTGCCCACATGAGCGCCCTGGTAATCCAGCGGCCGACCTTCCCAGATTTGTCCATTTTGAGTCACGAGAAAATGGTAACCCACATCACACCAACCGTTGCCATTGATGTGGTAGCTTTGAATTTGCCGAATACGGGTATCGTAAGTATCGGTATCGCCGGGCGGGCTTGCCGTATGATGAATCGCAACTCGGTATTTACTGATATCATAGCCACATCCAGTCGATTCCGCGGCGCCCCAGCCCGCTCTATCAATGATGCCCAGGTCTTCAAGATATCCAGCAAGACCAAGCTGCACTTGCTGAGCCCCAGGTTGGATGCCGTGATCTAGCTCGTTCATTTGAACGGGTTCGGGATTCGTTAAAGACCAATCGAGAAAGACAAGATGCTTAGCCTGGGTCTTCGCCAAACGAATGCGTGCGCTTGTTACTGCTTGGCTAAAACTTGCGCGGTAGACCCTCGAAAGACCTTCTGACCAAACCTGCTCTAACAAAGCCCACTCAGACAAAGAACCGTCTTCATAAACACCCTGGGTCTCAATTTGAAAATCTGTATCATCATGTAGATCCAGCATCATGCCCAAACGTGTGGCTGACTCTACCGCACGCAAAGTTGGCGACGCGTAAAAACCGCCCTCTAGAGCGTAACTACCGCCGATTTGGTTGCCCGTAATGTGGGTGTGGCCCGTAGGCTCATTTTGGCCCACTTGCTCCCCTGGCAGCAACTGGCAGGCTCCTAAACTAAGAACCATCGCCAGTACTGCACTGATTCGCCATGTATTCCACATGGGTCCCCCCTTGAATTCACCGAGCTGACACAGCCCCCCGCATCAGCGCGAACGGCTAAAAGAGCACAGAGGTGGCGGTTTTGTCTTGGAGAAATGACTACAAGGTCACGTATTCAGGCTTAAGATCGGCCTGATCTAGGAATTCGTGAGCAATTATAAGGAAGTGGTTATACCAATAGGCCCTAAAGTGCCGGCCTCAAACCCTCCCCTGGCTCTTCATCGAGAGAGCCAAGGAAGGTCAATCACGTTTGGAGAGAGTGAAGCTTAAGCAGCTTCTTCTTGGAGGTAAGTCTTCGGCTTGTACCAAAGAGCAACCAATACGAAGAGCATAGCCGTACCGAGCATCGTCCAGGTCCAGAACCAAAAGTAAGCTGCGCCTTCAAGCTTGTTCTGCCCACCCACTGAGAGGTTTTCGCTGAACTCAATCGTTGGAACGCCGCCGCGCTCACGGTCGACCTGCTTCTGGCCTTCGGCACCCATCAACTCAATCATGCGCTTTTCACGCCATGTAAGTGGCTTATCCGCATTGTCTTGATTCACGGCCGGACGTGTCACTGAAACCAAGTGAACGATGTCATCAGGCGTCATCGCTTCTTTATCGGCGCCCAGACTCACGAGCTTGTAAGTGTTGCGGTTGATCATACGGTACTGAAGCGGTGTGCCCCACTCGTCTAGATCTGCCTTCACCAGATCTGCACCAATTTCAGTGCGAGGCAGTGCGGTATCGTTATTATCGAAATGAAAGCGGATACGTTTATCGGACTCAC
>JABJBS010000417.1 GCA_018668695.1 Deltaproteobacteria bacterium | reverse complement strand
GCATCATCCCAATAGCGCGCACCCGGGTGACCTTTGGCGACATCTCCGGCATGAGCGGCGAGCTTGTAAGTGATAAGACCAACTTTTACGTCGTCTTTATTGGGTAAACCGAGGTGCTCTTTCGGGGTGACGTAGCAAAGCATCGCACAGCCGTACCAGCCGATCATCGCAGCTCCAATGCCGCTTGTGATGTGGTCATAGCCGGGAGCGATATCCGTGGTGAGTGGCCCGAGTGTGTAGAACGGTGCTTCGTGACACTGCTCTAGCTCAAGATCCATGTTTTCCTTGATCATGTGCATTGGCACATGACCGGGACCCTCAATCATGACTTGAACGTCGTGCTCCCAAGCAATCTTAGTGAGCTCTCCCAAGGTCTTAAGCTCGGCGAGTTGTGCTTCATCATTGGCATCTGCGCCGCTACCAGGTCGCAGGCCATCACCGAGCGAAAAGCTTACATCGTAAGCCTTCATGATTTGGCAAATCTCCTCAAAGTTCTCATAGAGAAAGTTCTCTTTGTGGTGGGAGATACACCATTTGGCCATGATTGAACCGCCGCGGCTTACGATGCCGGTAACGCGTTCAGTGGTCATTGGAACATAAGAGATAAGTACACCTGCGTGCAGGGTGAAGTAATCTACCCCTTGCTCTGCTTGCTCAATTAAGGTGTCCCGAAAGATTTCCCAAGTGAGGTCTTCAGCTACACCGCCGACTTTTTCGAGGGCCTGATAAATTGGGACAGTACCGATTGGCACAGGTGAGTTCCGAAGAATCCAGTCACGTGTATCGTGGATGTTTTTTCCGGTGGACAAGTCCATCACGGTGTCAGCGCCCCAGCGGATAGCCCAAACCATTTTCTCTACTTCTTCTGAGATAGAGGATGTAACGGCAGAGTTACCAATGTTGGCGTTGACCTTCACGAGGAAGTTACGGCCAATAATCATTGGTTCTAGTTCAGGGTGGTTGATGTTCGCAGGAATGATGGCACGGCCTTCAGCGATTTCTTTACGAACGAATTCCGGAGTTACTTCTTGAGGAAGGTTTGCTCCCCACGGATTTCCGCGCAAGCGCTTGTCACGCTCGGCGTGGCTGTAACGTTCTCGCAGTTCAGCCCAGCGCATATTTTCGCGAATGGCGACATATTCCATTTCGGGAGTAATGATTCCCTTTTTGGCATAGTGCATTTGACTAACGTTATGACCGGGCTTAGCACGGCGCGGCTTTCGTGTGAGTGCGGGGAAGCTGGTTCCGCGGGCAAGCAATGAAGTACGGTGTCCGTTGTCTATCGGCTTGACGTCACGCCCTTCATAGAGTTCAGTGTCGCCTTGTTTCTCAATCCACTCACCGCGGTGCTTGGTACCCAGCCCTTTGGCCACATCGATATCGGCTTCTGGCTCTGTATAGACTCCCGAGGTGTCATAGAGTGTGACGATTTCTTTGTTGGTGCAGGTCACTTCTCGCATGGGCACCCGGATATCGGGATGAATGGTGCCTTTGGCGTAGACCTTTTTAGAGCCAGTCAAAGGGGTACGTGTGAGCAATGAATTGGGGTCAACTGGTGTATCTGCGGCCATTATCTTCTCCTGCAGGGCATGGAATTGAAATGGGAATGGCTCAAAACACGAATGCTTGGACGCGTCCCATTCCTTCGTCGGTACAAACCGAATCAGGTTCAACGGGTTAAAGGTGTGAAGCTTTTCTCAGCGCTTGTGCGCACCCCGTGGGAATTCCGAGCTCTGTTGCGATTTGATTCACAGCAGAGCCCGGAGACATTCTCTATAGGCCGGTACTGAGGTTTCTACAAGATGATATCAGGGACAGAACTCAATGGACCACGTGAGGTCTCGAGGCATCAGCTGGCCAATAACCTCGCCTTGAAAGCCAGTGGATGTGTGGCGATAGCGTTTCACCACATCCTGGTCATCGGCAGTTACGTAGAGCTCGGGTTTGCCATCTGAGTCGATGTCGAAAAGCCCAGCAGCATGCTCAAAACCCGAAGAATTGGCATCTACGAGGTGTTGAGTCCAAGCTTTCTCACCGTGTTCCAAGACGAAAATACCAGCTTTCATCGTGGTCACCACAAGCTGCTTTTTCCCGGTATTCATGAAATCGCCGCCTAGAATAACCCGGGCTTGGATGCCTCCATCGAGGGTAGAAATGGTTACGCCGGTCCATTTACCGTTTTTCTGGCGATCGTAGCGACGGATTTCGAGAGGCTTGACTACGCTTGGTCCAGAGACGCTTTTGCGTGTTTGTGCCTCAACGGATGCGTAGAGTTCATCCGTTCCATCACCATCAATGTCACCCACAAAGATTTCTTTAGCGTGGCGCTTTGGAAATTGGGCCACTGTTTCCTGACGATAGGTCTTATTCTCATAGAAAAAACCAATGACGGCGCCGCCTTGTGATGAGTTGGCTCGGTTGGGCTGAGAGGGAGTCGCGAAGAATTCGAGCCTTCCATCACCATCTACATCCCCAATTTCGATTTCGTGAATGAACGTCGTCTTTTGCTTGTATATTTCCTGGATATCCCAGCCCGTTTGGGTGGGTGACGCTACAGCAATAACACCCTGATCGTGAGTGGCGAGAACGAGCTCTTCTTTGCCATCGTGATTGATATCGCCTCTTTCAACATCACGTAAGCGGTCCCATTTTCCACCAAACTCAGGTTTCCAGTGGGATTGGCCAGTCCATTGTCCGCCTGATGAAGTCCAAGTTTTAAGGTGGGCCCCAGTGGCCGCAAGCGTGAGTATTTTTCTTGGTTGGTCAGGCTTGTTAATGCAGAGCGCCTTGTGAAAGACGCGGCTCTCTTCGTCCTCAAGCACTGTGGTGTCAAAGCTCTTCCCGTTGAATGAGAGCATTGTTAATTTTGCCGCGCCAGGCTGAGGGATTTTTTTCCCGTTGGGTAAGCTCTTATACGCAAACTGAGCTTGAGAGAGCAGTAAAGTTGGTTGCTCTCCAGGGTTGGCGGGAGCAACACTTGAAGGTTGCTCGGCTTTGGGCTTAACCGCTTCCGGCTCTGATGGGCTCGAGCAAGCGGTTATGACCCAAGTAAGGCTGAGTAAGAAAGTACGGAGGTATGTGATACGGCGTGGCGACATCTTGTAAGCTTCTCCCAATGAGTTTGTGGGGCTTTATCCAGATACGCTCGTAGCTCAGTTTACCGTGTTACTGCAAACCAAGAATGGTTTTGCCAAGTGCTGATTGAATCAACCACACCGCCAATTCACCGGTAACATTCTTATTGTCGAGGACCGGGTTAAGCTCCACAAGCTCCATACCGATGAGCTTGCCTGTTGCCGCAATGCTTTCACAGAGCAGATGAGACTCTCGTAAGCTTAAACCGCCAGGGACCGGCGTGCCGACACCGGGAGCGTGGCTTGGGTCTACGCCGTCGAGGTCGAAGCTCAAGTGAATACCGGCAGTATTGTCAGAAGCACGCTCAATGGCCTCTGCTACGCAAATATTGGTTCCCCGCGAGTCGATTTCGTGCATCGTGTAAACTCGAACGCCGAGTTCTTTAACCAATGGGATTTCGGTGGCGTCCACATCGCGAGCGCCAAAGACAACAACTTTCTCTGGATTGAGAGCGGGGCTATCGCCGGCCAGCTCGACCAATTTCTTGGGGCCATGACCTAGCAGTGCTGCCAGTGGCATACCGTGAATATTGCCAGATGGACTTGATTCGGGAGTATTCATGTCTGTGTGGGCATCTACCCAAATAACGCCGATGTCCTGATTTTTCGCTTTATAGTGATTGGTCATCCCCGAAAGTGTGCCAATGGCTTGAGAATGGTCACCGCCCAATACCAGTGGTGTTTGTCCGTCATCTGTGGCCTGCTTCACGCGATTGGCAATGAAGGCGCAGGTCTCGTGAATTTCGTCGAGAAATCTGGCTTTGGGGTAACGTGGGTCATTTACGTCGGCTAGACCAATGCCGCAGCTTTTGGTGTCAACGATGGTGTGACCCATTGATTCTAGTTTTGGAACGAGTCCGGCTAAATGGATAGCGGATGGACCCATATCGGTTCCACGCTTACCAGCGCCAAGGTCTAAGTGAACATTAGTAATAGATAGTCTCATGGGACTTCTCCTGCATTCTTGTGTTTGAAAGCACAGATTGTGGTTTGAAGAACTGTCGTCCTTAAGAGTTCATCAAGATGCTGACTCAGAAGAGTCAGGTGGTGCCTGAACATGAACCCAAATCGGACGCGCTCATTATGCGAAAATTTTCAAGCATCCAAGTCAATGGAGTCCTGGCGAGTCTTAAATTGTTGAAAAAAGTACCTTTAAAGAACCAAAAAGGCTGGTGTTGCGATCTGACGCAGTGCTCAGGCGCCAAACCGGTCGGTTGCTTCTACCAGAGCCTGCGCAATTCCAGTTTCACCCACGCTGTGTCCAGCGTCAGCAATCATGTGAAGTTCACTTTTCGGCCACACTTGGTGAAGGTTCCAAGCACTCACTGGGGGGCAAACCACATCGTATCTACCTTGAACAATCACACCGGGTATATTTTGGATTTTCTCAACGTTGTTCAATATGAAGTTTTCTTCCAAGAAGATCTTATTGATAAAGTAGTGGCATTCGATTCGTGCGAAGGCCAGCGCAAAATGAGCATCGTTAGCCTTCTCTAGATAATCAGAATCTGGAATCAGCTTGCTCGTTGCCATTTCCCAGCCCGTCCACTTTTTTGCCGCTTCAAGGCGCGTGGTTTCATCGTTACTGGTAAGCCTTTTGTAATAAGCACCAATGAGGTCACCTTGTTCGTTTTTGGGAATATGGTCACGATAAGGCGCAAATGCATCAGGGAACATTTCACTGGCGCCGTGCTGGTAAAACCATTGTAACTCTTTAGAACGGCAGAGAAAGATACCTCTCAAAACAAGTTCGGAGACCCTTTCAGGATGAGTTTGAGCGTATACCAAGCCAAGGGTGCTGCCCCAAGAACCACCAAAAACTTGCCACTTCTCAGTCCCAAAGTGCTTACGCAAGGTTTCGATGTCTTTAACCGACGCCATGGTGTGGTTGTCTTTTAGTTCGGCGTGCGGTGTTGAATGACCACAGCTGCGTTGGTCGAACTGGACAATGCAGTATTTGAGCGGGTTGAAGTAGCTACGATAACCGGGCTGGCTTCCGCCCCCAGGCCCACCATGAATGACAACCACGGGTTTACCTTGTGGGTTGCCGCTGCGTTCCCAGTAAATCTTGTGGGGCGCCTCAACTTCGAGCATGCCAGATTCGAATGGCTCAATGGCGGGATAAAGAATGTCATCTAAATGCATTGGGTTTCCCGTTCTTAAGAGTTTAGCTGGGGTTGTCCGGTGTATTACGCATATGGTCGGCTAGGCGACCAAACGCACCGAGAAGTTGCTGACGAATGTTCTCGTCGGCTATTTCTTTTTCGAGTGTTTTTTCCATGCACAACATCCATTGATTCCGGGCAGCTGTATCAATGCGAAAGGTTAGATGCCGGGCGCGCAGTCTTGGATGCCCAAATCGTTGCACAAAAAGGTCGGGTCCACCCATCCATCCAACCAGGAACCAATAAAATTTATCGCGGCTGCTGGTGAGGTTTTTGGGGTGAAGTTCAAGAACCTCCTTAGCTTCCGGAAGGGTTTCCATGAAATCGTAGAATCCATCGACAATTCGCCGGATAGGTTCTTCGCCGCCAAGGGCTTCATAGAGGCTTATGTTCTTCTCATCGCTCATGTGAGGTGCGTAGCCCATCCGACGATAATAGGAAAGAGTGTAATTCAATGGCAGATATTCTAGACACTTTAACCACCCGCGACTAAACTCCTAACATGTCTGAAACTAGAGATGCTTTATTCGAAGAGTTTGCCCTCGCGCACGTGACTCGCCTGGAAGAGCTTTTGCGTAAACAGGAGACGCATCTTATTCAGGCCGCGAGAGACCGAAGAGGGCGTTTAACACTTGAGGAAATTCAGGCCGCGTGTCGCCAAGTTTCTGGCGATAAGCGAGAATTAACGCTTAGTTTAGCCGGTTTGGTGCGGGAGTTCGAGTTGTGGCTCGGTCGCCGGTCCGATGGTGACAGTCGGCAAAATCTTTTGGGCAGACTTACGGTTCAGCCTTTCGAGCATTTATGCGAGGGACACTTCGACGGGGGGATTCGTCAGGGCGCATTGAGTCGCCGTATGATTCCCGCCTTTCTTCGAGCCACAGCTTTTCTAGTCGGTTCACAACACTGTGATGCTTGGCAGAACGAACTGGCACTCTTGCACGATAAGTTGAACTTACGGAGCAAGCAGGCTCAAAAAGAAGGCGGTTGGAATGTTTTCTATCAGGATGAACTCGCTCGAACGGTGAGTTTACGCATGTCGGCTCGATTCTTGTCTCGGTTTCATCCCTACGAAAAGCGCCGGGACTGGTTTTTGGCTTATATGAACGACCACCTGGGTGAAATCCAAAAGAACCTTCCAAGGGCAGGCTCCGACGATATCTGGCATTTTCAGGACAAACATTACTTGGTTGTAATGGATTCGTTTACCAAACCTTTGCGCGAGGCCCTCCGGTTGCCCAAGCAGCAACAGTCTCTACGTTTGTCGCTGTCCAAGGAGCGTTTGTCTAAGCTAAAGGCTGCAGTCGCTCAATTGGATGAAGAACTCAGTGGGAGACCCTAGGTTCTGCGTGAGCGGTTTGATGAATTGTTTTATTCGGAGATAAGCTCCTGGAACTCTTAGGATGAACGATGCGACAAGAAAGAGAACTCTGCTTTATTTACAACGCGCAAAGTGGAGTGGGGCACGCTCTCATAGACTACGTTCACAAGATAGTTTCCCCAAATACTTACGCTTGCTCTTTGTGCAGTGTGACCTACGGGAATCTTGGGATGCATCGCGGCTGGGCCAAGTACCTTAAGGGGTTACCGTTCAAGACACGTTTTCTTTACAAAGATACCATGCCGGAAAACCTTCAAGATACGGCTCTTCCCGCGGCTTTTGTGGTGATGGCGGGTGAGTGGAAGCAAGTGATGAATGACTCGCAGATGAACAAAGCCACGACGTTGGATTCACTTATCTCACTTTGCGACAAGTCTCTTGCATCCTATCTGGCCGCATGAATGATTTCTTCGAGATCTAGCTCTACGACGAGTTCTTTGTCTAGCTTATAGGCGCCAATAATAAAAGATTGCATCTCTTGGTCCAGTGTTGCTGGGGGTAGGCAAAAATCTTCTTCATCCACGAAAATAATGTCAGAGATAGAGTCGACTAAGAGGCAAACCAGCTCTTTGTCGTGAAGAACGACGACGTTCATTGGGTTTTGTTCTCGTGAACGTGGGGGCAAGGCCAGTCTGGTACGTAAGTCTAAAGCGGTTATGATTTGCCCTCGTAAACTTAAAAGACCAGCCACCCAGGCTGAACTGGCGGGAACAGGAGTCATCGGGATATGGCGCGTAACTTCCTGTAGTGCTTCGAGACCTATTCCATAGAGATGGTCGGCTAAGCGAAACGTACAAAGTTGTTTGGTGGCCATACCCTAAGACCCATAACCGTAGCCGTCGGAATCGCCAAAAAAATGTTCTTATTTTTTAACATATTAGTGGTTAGAGTTGCTCTATTCGGCCTGGCGATTTATTCTGTGATCTTGATTTAAACCCTTTCTTAAGGCTCGAGGTTGATAATGTCTTGGTTAAAGAAGCTCGGTATCGGGCGTGGCAATGCAAAAGACGAAAGTGAAGGCAGGCGTGACCGTGAACGTGCCGAAGTGAAGCTTCCTTTTGCCCTTGAGGTAGGCGACAACAAGTATGTGGGCTACTCAAGTGATGTGAGCTTGGAAGGTGCACTGCTTCAGGTCGAAGAGGGTACCGTCTTAAGCCCCGAGATTGCGGGTTGGAACGGTAAACTTCGATTAATGCTGCCACGCGGTGAAATGCATTGTGACTGCAAGGTATCTCGCGTGAAATGGAGCGCGATTGCCATCAAGTTCTTGGGAATGAAAAAAGGGGAAGAGTCCGAGAAGCTTCGGGATTACCTCGAGACTCAGCTTGGCGAAGTTTGGTGAGCTTGTTTCTGCGCGTTTAGTGTCCACGTTTCTGCATTCAATCTACTGCTTAAAATCGATTCAGGTAATGCCAACGGAGCGCCCATAAGGTGTGTTGCGAGTTGCTGAGAACAAAAGGGGGCCCACTGAAGCCCTCGGGAAGCGAAACCACCGAGTACGAAAAGGCCACTGGAACCTGGAATGGCTCCAATGAGCGGTTGTTTCTCGGGAGCGATGACTGCACGAACTCCTCGCCATGAACCTAGCCATTCACTTTGATGAGTCTCACCCACCCATTGGCCAATTTTACTCAGAAGAATTTGCCGCAAGGCCGCATCGTCTTCGGGTTCCGGGGCACTCTCTTGGTGATAGGTGGCTCCTAGGATCCAGCTACCATCGGCCATGGGGCAAAGGTGACCTCTACCACTCACAGCGTGAGTCTTTGGAAATGCCGAAGGCATCGTGATCTGTGCGAGGTACCCAGCCGTGCTTCGTAAGGGAAGGTTCGGAAAAAATTGGAGTAACTCAGACCCCGTGGCAAATACTACTTGCTCGGCTTCAATCGATTCTCCGTGAAGGTCAACTTGCCAATGATTGGGTAGATTGGAAACCCTAAGCACTTGAGAAGTCTTTATACATACGCCAGCTTCGATGAGCTTCTGGGTTAAGTAATCACTAACTTCATTCATCGGCAGCGTGGCGGCCTCGGCGAATTCGATGGCGCCATCGCACCCATTTAAATGAGGATAAACCTCTTGTAGTTCGGCTGTGCTGAGCTGACGAACGCCCACATGTTCGTTGAGAATCTCTTGGCTTTGCTGAAATGATTTGAGGAGCCTACGCCCTGGCTGAATTTCGAGATTAAAGGGTCGAAGCAGTTTCAGGTTGGTGATGCATTGAGCCCGGAGTGCTGAGGGGAATGTCTCGATCCAGCTCATGGTATAGCGAAAGGCTTTTAAGGTTCCTGGCTTGGGATTAAGTGAAGCTCCGGGGACTGGATTTAAGAGTCCGCCCGGATTGGTCGACCCAGTTTGACCTGTAACCGGTCGGTGGACGATGACTAAATTCTTAGAGTCGTAGCCAGCTTGAACAAGACTTTGAGCCAATGTGAGTCCAGCAATTCCGCCACCAATAATTAGAGTGGTTTTAGTCATCGGGTTGCCCCAGGTTGCTTATGGGCTGGCAATAGTTTGTAGCCTTGGAGGGATTTTGGATTGGGTGATGCGCCAGTCATTTCTCTTTTGCCGCCAACACCGGGCTGAATACCGACGTGTAGTCCTGCCTTTGCCATCGCTCTTCGTGTGGGAGTGGCGGCGCTGTAAGTCGTAAGAATGCCATCGTCTTTCATAGCGTGCCTGGCAGCGGAAAACCAAGCGTCGGTCCAGCCGTCGGGATTGACCCTTGGGTCGAAGGGGTCGTGGTAAACAGCGTCGAAGGTGGCTCGAGGAAGCTTGGCTCTTCGGAAGTCGCCTAACCACAAAGTAAGCGTGATATTCAAAGATGGGTGCTTCATGAAAAGGGGCTGCTTCGGTATTTCTAGCGCCATATTCAAAGCACTCAACAAGAGTTCTAAATCTGAGTAGAAACCGTGTGCTTTATGTAGCTCTTGCGCAATCGCAGGCAAAACAGGAGCACGTTCAATGGCATGGTAATGAAGCGCAGCAGTCGAATGATTTTCTCTGTACCTCTTTAGTGTACTCATTAAGTTGCTGCCGCCGCCCAGACCGAATTCTAAGATATTCCATGGTCCTTTTTTGGAGAAGACCCGGCTACCTTCCACAAAGACATAGGTAGACTCGGTATATGCGCCAAAGAGCGAGCGGTAGGTGATCCCAGTGGCTCGGTCGATTAAAGTTGATGAGCCATCTAGAGTGGATTCAATTTCTAATGCATCAATTTGAATTTCACTTGCATCTACGTTGTTCATGATAGTTTTTTGGGCGTAGGATAAACGGGGAAGCAAGATACCATGAACTTAGGCCTATGCCGTTGAGATTTTGGGTACATGGTGAACCTTGTCATTGTGTGAGGGATCGGACGTGGATATAGGCAATGGACGCGCTCTTGCGCAACCAAAAATCCGCGGATTGTCGAAGAAGGAGTTCAAAGATGGGTGTAGAGATCGAGCGTAAGTTCCTTTTACAGAGTGACTCTTGGCAAGCTGATGCTGATGCAGGGGAGTATTATCATCAAGGTTACCTTTCTACGACACCTGAGCGGGTCGTAAGAGTTCGCCAAATGGGTGAAAAAGCTGTGGTGACGATTAAGGGTAAGGGAGATGGAATAAGTCGTCCTGAATTTGAATACGAAATACCCTTGGATGATGCTCAAACGATGCTACGCGAACTTTGCTTGCAGCCCACCATTGAGAAGCGACGGCATAAGCTTACGTGTGGTCCTCATACTTGGGAGATCGATGTTTTCGCCGGTGAGAATGAGGGATTGGTTGTCGCCGAAATTGAGTTGACGAGTGAAGATGAAGCTTTTGAAAAGCCGGATTGGGTTGGGGCTGAAGTTAGTCACGACACCCGCTATTTGAACTCTAATTTAATCGCCCAACCGTTTAAGAGCTGGTAGCATTTTGCGACTTTTTATTTCCCCTCTAAGAGTGTAAGAGCTTGTCCTACATCGCTATTTCCTGAATTTAGATTCGGTTTTGTCTTTACAAGTGAACCTTCAGAATGCAAAACTCATTTTGCCTGGGGGCGGGCAAGGGATAACCAAACACAGCATCGCTGATGTTTTGGGGGCCATCGCTGATGATGCGGCTTCGGCCAAGTTCGGCGATGTTACGAGCGAGTCGTCAAACCATTTGCCCTGATTCTTACATCATTGGCTTTGGAACTTGATGTACCGCTGCGTTTTCTACGTACGATTCGCCTGCTTTGGGGGGTGAAATTGAGCTTGGGGGAGCTCAGCGTAGAAGAGGGCTTCTGGCAACAAATTCCCGAGTTTGCCAGAGGTCCTCTTCTGCGTATTTCTTATCCTCACATAACAAAAGATTGAACTTTCCTTGCGAATAGGCTTAAATGGCCGGCCGCCTTGTTGTCTTGAGCGGTTAATATATTTAAAATATTTGTGAGATTTCTCGGGAGCAAACGCATGAGCCAGGCCGATTCAGGTACCGCAACATTTTCAGGTTTATTAGATTTACTGGGTGAGTCTATGGGCGGCCGAGCCCTCGCGACCAACGATGAGTTCTTCGCCGAAGCCAGTAATTTGGTTAAACCGGGTCGTGGAATTTTTGATCCCGATCGCTACACCGACCGCGGAAAATGGATGGATGGTTGGGAGAGCCGACGCAAACGAGGACCAGGGTACGACTGGTGCATACTTGAGCTTGGGGTCCCTGGAATCATCCGTGGCCTAGATATCGACACCAATCATTTTCTTGGAAATCATGCGCCCTATGCATCGGTTGAAGTGGCTACTCTCGCACCCGGTGAGGGCATTGAGAAGGCGGTTTGGAAAGAAATACTCACACAATCGGCTTTGCGGGCAGGTTCCCAAAACTTGTTTTCAGTACAAAGTGAAGAGGTTGCCACTCACGTTCGACTCAATATTTTCCCAGATGGTGGAGTGGCGAGGTTTCGTGTTTTTGGAGACGTTCATACCGACTGGAGTGATTCCACCGACGACTTAGATGAAGAAATTAAAGGCCGACGCAAACCAGGTGAGGTCGATTTGGTTGCGGCTCGCCATGGTGGTTTGGCGCTGGCCTGCAGCGATATGTTCTTCAGTTCAATGAACAACCTTATATTGCCAGGGCGAGCTGCCAACATGGGCGAAGGTTGGGAAACTCGGCGCCGGAGAGGTCCGGGTTTTGATTGGGTTCTTATCAGGCTTAGTCATCCAGGAGAGATCCACTGGATGGAAATAAGCACGCATCACTACAAGGGCAATTACCCCGATACATGCATGATTGAGGCAATTCATGCTCCAGGTGAGCGTGTGACAGATTTACTCACTGCCGACTGGAAGCCCATTTTAGAACCTCTAAAATTAGAAGCCGACGACCGGCGCTTCGTCCAAGACGAGCTTATCGATCTCGGCACCGTGACACATTTACGACTTAATATTTACCCAGATGGCGGAATCAGCAGATTCAGAGCCTATGGTAAGGTCAGCGACTGATGACTGAAGGTTTGAATGCGTTAAGCGAAACCGACGCGCGTGAGGTTTTAGCCAAGTGTTGTGGCGCTAAGCGTTGGGTGGCGGGTGTGCTTTTGGCGCGGCCTTATCAGAATCGTGGGGCGCTGAATACAGCGGCGCAGACTGTCTGGTCGAAAATGGACCGAGCTGACATCTTAGAGGCCTTTGAGCATCACCCCAGAATTGGCGCAGATCTGGATGCTTTACGTAAAAAGTTTTCTAAGACGGCGGGCTTATCAGAGGCCGAGCAATCAAGTGTCGCCTCCGCCTCGGAGTCGACTCTGATAGCATTGCGTGATGCCAATAAGAGGTACGAGACCCGATACGGCCACATATTTATAGTATGTGCCACTGGAAAAAGCGCGGCTGAAATGTTGGCAATTTTGGAATCGCGCATGAATAACGAAATTGACGCAGAGCTAAAGATAGCAGCCAATGAGCAAGCAAAGATAACGCAGCTCAGACTGGAGAAGATTGTATTATGAGTAGTCCTATAACGACCCATATTTTAGATACCTCTATCGGTCGACCAGCGACCGGTGTGACGGTGAGCTTGGAACGTAAATCAAGCACCGGTGAAACTGAAAGTTGGGAGTCTATTGGCCAAGGTGTCACTGATGCTGATGGCCGAGTGGCCGATCTGATGAGCAGCGAGAAATTGGTTGAAGGAACTTACCGCATTCATTTTGCGATAGGTGCATACTTTAAAGAAGAGGGGCGCGAAGCCTTTTATCCTGAGGCATCTATCGTGTTTGAGGTGAAGAACGCACAAGAGCATTACCATGTGCCGCTACTTCTTAACCCTTACGGTTTTTCGACCTACCGAGGCAGCTAAAATGACAGATACAATAACGAGTAACTTAGCCCAGGAAACGTCTTCGGCTCTTGCTGATTTGAGCCGGGCTAATAAAATTTTCATGAGACGATTTCCGGGAGACAGTCCCCACCGGCAACCTGTTCACAGCGTGTACGGTGGCGCCCAGCTTTATAAGGCCGAGACAACAAGCAAGCTTGGTGAGCTGGCCATGCGTGCCTTTAAGAAAGATGCTCCGGATGCATTTACTTTCGCCAAAGCTCTTGAACTTCAGGGGCATGAAGCTTTGGACACTACGGCTCAAGAGCTTAAAGAGTTTGAGAAGACCTATGCGCAAGCGCCTGATGCTCTGCGTGAAAGTTGTTTTGGTGCATGGCTCGCCCAAACTGTCTATGAACGCGTTGAAAATAAGATTAAGCAAGAAGCAGTTGAAGACTACCGAATTGATTTTGAAGATGGTTATGGTACTCGAAGCGATGATGAGGAGGATGCAGAGGCATTGCGAACAGCCAGCGAACTTGCAAGAGCAATGGCTGAAAACACAGCGCCTCCTTTTATCGGAATTCGAATCAAAACGCTGACCGAAGAACTGACACATCGCGCCGTGCGGACTCTCGATATTTTCGTAAGCACTTTGATCGAGGCAACGGGTGGGAAACTGCCTGAAAACTTCGTTGTGACTCTACCTAAGGTAACGATTCCAGAACAGGTGACTGCTCTCGTACGTATGTTTGAAGTTCTCGAGCACCGCTTAGGACTATCAGATGGCAGTTTAAAGCTTGAGCTGATGGTAGAGGTTACTCAGTCTCTGTTTAATTCAACGGGCCGCGCTCACCTACCAGTACTTTTTAATGCTGCTGAGGGCCGCTGCGTCGCTGCGCATTTTGGCACTTATGATTATACGGCCTCGTGCTCAATCACGGCTGCCTACCAAACGATGGACCATGCAGCCTGTGATTTTGCTCGAAGCATGATGATCAATGCCTATGGAGGTACAGGGATTTTCTTGAGTGATGGCGCTACGAATGTGATGCCAGTAGGGCCTCATAAAGCTGCGAAAGGTTCTGAACTGAATGCAGAAGAGCAAGCAGCAAACCGGACCGTCGTTCATCAAGCATGGAAGCTTGCTTTTGAACATACCCGTCACTCCTTGGAAAACGGAATCTATCAAGGATGGGATTTACACCCGGGGCAACTGCCTGTGCGTTATGCTGCCTGTTATTCGTTTTTTCTTGAGGGATTTAACGCCGCGGCTGAGCGTTTAAGTAACTTCGTCTCCAAAGCGGCCCAGGCCACTTTGGTTGGGGATGTTTTTGATGATGCGGCGACTGGTCAAGGTCTCTTGAATTACTTTTTACGAGCGCTCAATTGTGGCGCCGTCTCCCTTGATGAGCTGGCGGTTACGGGGCTCACGCAGGAAGAGATTCAGATGCGCTCTTTCGGCAGAATCTTGGAAGCCCGTCGTAAGCGAATCTCAGCTTAATCTAACGAAGCTCCGGCGCTTATCCAGGCGCCGAGCTTTGCCCGCTCTTCATCCGTCATTTTGGTTAAATTCCCTAACGGCATGGTCTTATTGTGGACCGCCACCGTTAGAATTTTATCAACATAACGTTTGATGTCTTCGGGGGTGTCGTAAACGATTCCCAGGGGTGGTTCAGGAAAGGCCGGATGTGTTGGCTCTGTTGCATGGCAGGGTAAACACCGGGTTTGAATGATGGCTTGAGCCTCTGAGAAATTTGCAGTGATTCCCGGGATCGGTTCCGGCGTAACGGGTCTGGTTACGAGTGCTAGGGCGACCATAGCCAGCGCGGCAACTGGAAGAATCCAGACCTTCTTTTCACCTTGTCCGACGAGGTTAAAATAATGGCGCGTACCGGCTCCAATCAGCGCAAGTGCGGCGAGGACTGCCCAATTTGATTCGTGCCCGTAGGTCATGGGGAAGTGATTGCTGATCATAATGAAGAGGACGGGCAGGGTAAGGTAATTGTTGTGGAGTGAGCGAAGTGCTCCCTCTTTTCCCTTTTTGAGTTCGGGTGCTCTTCCCGCAAGCAGTGCATCAACCATGAGCTTTTGATTGGGGATGATATTAAAAAATACGTTGCCAGCCATCATCGTACCCATCATCGCGCCAACGTGAATGTAGGCAGCTCGGCTGCCCAAAAGGTTACAGAGGGTGTAAGCGCTTAGGGTCATCAGGCCAAAACCGATGAGAGCAAACCAAGTGGTGCGTTCAACCAGTGGTGTTTTACAAAGTAGGTCATACACGAACCAACCACCGACGAGGCTGGAAATACCGACGATACGAGCCGTATTGGCGGTGATGTTGGCTACGTCTTTGTCTACCATGTAAACATCGGCGTTGAGGTAGTAGACGACCAAAAGCAGAAGAAAGCCGCTGAGCCAAGTAAGATAGGCTTCCCACTTAAACCAATGAAGCGTTTTAGGAAGTTTATGGGGAGCACCGCTGTATTTACGAACCTCATAAAAGGCGCCGCCATGAACAGCGATGAGATTGCCGGCAATTCCCGGCGTGGCTTCTTCTGGAGGGCGGATACTGTTGTTGAGCCAGTTGAAGTAAAAGGATGCCCCAATCCAGGCTGCGCCTGCGATTATATGAATCCACCGAAATACAAGATTGAGCCAATCGGCAATATAAGGATCCATGAGCAACACTCCAACGCTATTGAGCCATTCGTTTTCCGGAAAAAACGCGGACGCGTACTATACGAGATTGCGGCGAATATGTCGAGTGCACAACCCTTACGAGCCATCTTGTTTATCTCAAAATGAGTGGAGTGTAGAAAAATCATGGTTCAGGGCCCGGCTGACAAGTAGCTGGGTAACGGTATGAGGGCACTTAAAAGTGGTCAGGCCGGTTTGATGGCACGGTTTGGTGACGGCGTTTAGAACGTGGCGGTAGCACAAGGCCCCTAATTATACGAAAATACTTATAAAATGGTCTTTTGTATTCCACCAAGAGGATTGGTGAGCCGGTTTCTTCTGTTACGATACCAGGGCCGATCCGCTTTACAACTCTTTTAGCTAATCACAATATTATCGAAACTAAGCTGTTGACGCGCTGCGACACGGGCAGTAGGCTCAAGCTTCGAAGAGTGGGGGGAAGTAGCGAAAGTTGCTTTCTCAATTTGGGAACCGGACCTGGAGGGACCTGTGGCCGATTCCAACCCAAACGTCGCGGGCATGATGAAAACGCAATCAGATGATAACAGTATCACAGGGTCGTTTCGCGTGGACGAACTCCTTGGTGAAATCTCGAGGCTCAAGCGCGAAGTCTCGGAGCTGCGTGAAATTCGAAATATAGCATATATTGACGCTCTCACAGGTCTGCCAAACCGGCGTTACTTCGAGCAGCGTTTGAGTGAGGCCATGGCTTCAGCTGAGCGTGAACCCGATAAGCCGTTAAGCGTCGTGGTTCTGGATATGGACCATTTGAAACTTCTTAATGACGATTATGGCCATGCAGAAGGGGACAGAGCCTTGGTTCACTTCGCCACGCGAATGCAAGATGCCCTGCGAGACGGTGACACCTGCTGCCGAGTGGGCGGCGACGAATTCATGATTATCTTGCCCAATTGTTCTCATACTGCATGCTTGGAATTGATGGAGCGTCTGGCCCACCATTGCCGCCCCGATGAGGGAGATTTCCCAGTGGCATTGCGCTTAAGCATGGGAGCGGCAACCACTGGCGAAGGTCATGTAACGGTTGGCGGGCTCTGTGAGCTAGCAGACCAACGCATGTATGAAGATAAGGTTTCGAGGCGCGGGAAAGTGCGACCACCAGCGGATGCAGCAGCGCGACTCTCGGCTTCTGTTATAGATATCTTTCAGACAGTTGCTATGTACGTACCGCCTGTGGCATGGCCTCAAATTCGCTGGGAACGTGTGGATTCTGACGTGTTACCGGGAGTTCCCGGGTTGGCATTGTTGGATAGGCTCCGTGTTTCGTTTCGAGATAGGAAACACGAATTTATTTGGGATAAGTAATGAGTATCAATAACAAAGCAGATGTATCGCGAGCGCCGGCTCGTGCAATGTTAAAAGCAACCGGGCTCACCGACGAGGACCTGGAAAAACCCTTCGTAGCGGTGGTCAATACTTGGACCGAAGTTACGCCCTGCAATATGCACCTGAATAAGCTGGCGGAGCACGTGAAGCGCGGCATCCGTGATGCTGGTGGTACCCCTGTCGAGTTCAACACGATTGTGGTCTCTGATGGTATCAGTATGGGCACAGAAGGCATGAAAGCCTCTTTGATGAGCCGTGAAGTGGTTGCGGATTCCTTAGAGCTTGCCGTGCGGGGTCATATGTTTGACGCTGTCGTCGGTTTGAGTGGCTGCGATAAAACGATTCCTGGTGTTGTGATGGGTTTAGCAAGGCTTAACCTGCCATCCGTAGCACTCTACGGTGGTTCGATTATGCCTGGGCGCCACAAAGAAATTGATGTGACGATTCAAGATGTGTTTGAGGCAGTCGGTGCTTGTGCTGCAGGAAGCATCACTGAAGGTGAACTCCGAATCCTAGAGTCGAAGGCGTGTCCTGGAGCCGGTGCATGTGGTGGTCAATTTACCGCCAACACCATGGCAACAGCGCTTACGGCCATGGGAATTTCACCGATGGGCGCCAATGACGTCCCGGCTGTAGATCCCCGAAAAGAGCAGGTGGCCTACGACGTGGGTCGCTTGGTAATGGATGCTCATAAGCACAATCGTCGTCCACGCGATATCATTACAGAGCAGTCTCTTCGCAATGCTATTGCTGCAACAGCCGCCACGGGTGGCTCAACCAACTCTGTACTCCACTTATTGGCGATTGCGCGTGAGCTTGAAATTGAGTTTGCCATCGACGTGATTGATGAAGTGATGGCGAAAACGCCAATCATCGCTGACTTGAAGCCAACGGGTCGTTTCACCGCACCAGATATGGAAGCGGCTGGGGGCGTGCGCTTGGTCTGTAAGAGACTTCTAGACGCCGGCTTGATGACTGACGAACAGACGGTCACGGGTTTATCGTTAAGCGCGGAGGCTGAGTCAGCGCATGAAAATCCCGGCCAGGAAGTCTTGATGCCGGTTCAAGAACCGGTGAAACCACGTGGTGGTTTGGCTATTCTCCGAGGCAGCCTTGCACCAGAGGGCTGCGTTATTAAACTTTGTGGTTCCGAAAGAGCACTTCACGAGGGGCCGGCACGAGTTTTCGATAAGGAAGAGTTGGCGTTTGAGGCAGTTCAGTCCGGCGATATTAAAGCTGGGGATGTCATCGTGATTCGCTATGAGGGCCCCAAGGGCGGCCCGGGTATGCGAGAAATGCTTGCCGTAACTGCCGCTCTCGCGGGCCACGGAATTCTTGGTGATGTGGCTCTATTGACGGATGGCCGATTCAGCGGTGCGAGTCACGGCTTTGTGATTGGCCACGTATCGCCGGAGGCTGCTGTGGGCGGCCCCATCGCGCATGTGCGAGAGGGCGACACAATCCGAATCGACGTTGAAAAACGTACGTTGGACGTCTTGGCCGATCTCAGTGAACGGGAACAAGAGTGGACTGCACCTGAGCCTCGCTACCACCAGGGCGCCATGGCAAAGTACATCCATACCGTGGCATCCGCGTCAGAAGGGGCTGTTACCGGCTTTCCTTCGCTTTATTCTGGCAAAGGTCGATAATGATTCGGCTCGTGGGTTGTCCATGGTGCTGGTTCAGGTTCATTGACGTTCAATAGGTAGTCAGATGTAGGAGATCGTCGGTGAGGGAAAGTTTTTGTAATGATTGACGCATTGCAGTGATTTTTATCTTGACCGTGGAAAAATCGCGGCTTAGGCTTCCTCTAAGTCGCAGAAAGACCTGCAGACAGACAACGGATAAGAGGCTCATGCAATCTCATTTTGCACATAACACCGGAAGCGCAGTTCACCCTGCAGTCGGTGGAGTTTCTGGTCTCGTCGTCCGCAGAACTGTCGTCAGCCTCAATCTCCTAGGCCTCCTCGGTAGCATTATTATTTTGCTCAGATGTGGCCTACGAGGTGCTTTGAGGTAACTAACCGAAAAGAATCACCCCGTAGGCCGACCCACTCAGAACCGAGTTGGTCGGCCTTTTTTTTTGGGGATTTAGAAAGAAAAAGGAAAAGAAAATGAAAGTAACAACAGCAGATGAAACTTCGATTGACGCGCTTAAGGATACGCCGATCGCAGTAATTGGCTATGGTGCTCAAGGGCGCGCACAGGCTCAGTGTTTCAAAGACTCAGGCCTCAATGTAACTGTTGGTGTTCGCGAAGATGGAGCTTCATGGAAATTGGCACAAGAAGATGGTCTGCCGGTTGCTACCATCGAAGAGGCGGCCAAAGCTGCTGAGGTCATCCACATTCTGATCCCTGATGAGGTTCAGAGCAAAGTTTATCAAAAGTACATTGCCCGCCACGTTACTGCAGGCAAGACGCTTTCGTTCTCGCATGGTTTCAATGTTCTTTTTGGATATGTCACTCCACCAGAAGACGTAGACTGCATTTTGGTTGCCCCTAAAGCACCAGGTACAGAAGAGCGTAAAGCATACCTCGAAGGTTTTGGTGTTCCTGGCCTCGTGGCTGTTGAGCAAGATGCCTCGGGTAAAGCACGAGACAAGGCAATGGCGTTGGCACATGCACTGGGTTGCACACGTTCAGGTGTACTTGAATGTACATTTGCAGATGAGACCTATGAAGACCTTTTCGGTGAGCAGGCTGTTCTTTGCGGAGGCACAGCGGAGCTTATTAAGGCCGGTTTTGAGACGTTGGTTGAGGCAGGTTATCCACCAGAGATGGCTTACTTTGAGTGCTTGCACGAAATGAAACTCATTGTAGACCTGATTTATGAAGGAGGCCTGGAGCGTATGTGGGACGTTGTCTCGAATACCGCTGAATACGGTGGCCGTATGGTTGGACCAAAGATTGTAACAGACGACACACGTAAAGCGATGAAGAGCGCTCTTACAGAAGTTCAAGACGGTACATTCGCGAAGAACTGGATGGCTGAATATGAGTCAGGCATGCCAGAGCTTAATCGCCTTCGTGAAGAAGAGAGCAAGCACCCGATTGAAGTGGTTGGCCGTCAAGTACGTGCACTGTTTAAGCGCAAGAACTAATTGAGATTAAAGATGGGGGGCGGCGTCCTTTCCAGGACTCAGCCGAGGGATCACATGAAGAAAGTATACGTTTACGACACCACATTGCGGGATGGAACACAGTCAGAAGATTTTCAGGTATCCGTTCCTGAGAAGCTAATGCTTACCGAGTTACTCGACGATTTTGGGATTACCTATATCGAGGGTGGCTGGCCAGGTTCTAACCCGCGTGATGAGGCTTTCTTCAAGGAAGTTCGTTCGCTTAACCTGAGCCATGCACGGATTGCTGCATTTGGCGCAACTCGGCGAGCAACGCTGACTTGTGACGAAGACAGCAGCGTGCAGGCTTTGGTTAAAGCGGATACTCCTGTCGTCACTATCTTTGGTAAATCGTCTAAGTATCAGGCTACCACCGCATTGGGTGTGGAACCTGAGGTTAATCTTGAATTGGTACACGACACCGTTCGTTACTTAAAGTCACGTGTTGATGAAGTCATCTTTGATGCCGAGCATTTTTTCGATGGTGCGGCTGAAGACGAAGAGTATGTGATGAAGGTCCTCGAGGCCGCGAGTCAGGGCGGCGCAGATTTTTTAGTGCTTTGTGATACCAACGGCGGAAGCCTGCCGGCGGAGATCTCTCGGTTGACCAGCCTCGTTTCGGAGCGATTCGAAGCTAAGGTTGGTATTCATACCCACAACGATGCAGGGCTTGCCGTTGCAAACTCCCTGGCTGCTGTCCAGTCTGGCGCGACCATGGTTCAAGGAACCGTGAACGGCTACGGTGAACGTTGTGGTAACGCTGATTTGGTTACCGTGATTCCGAATTTGCAACTCAAGATGGGTTACGGGTGTGTTCCTGAGAGCCGAATGCCACGGCTTACCCAGCTAGCACGCACGGTTGACGAGATCACCAACTACATCCCTCAGCCTCAACAGCCTTATGTTGGGCGCCGGGCTTTCTCACACAAGGGCGGTGTTCACATCAACGCAGTGATGAAAGACCCTGGAACTTATGAGCACGTTCAGCCTCACGATGTTGGTAACCGCAGACGTATTTTAGCCTCAGATTTATCTGGCTTTTCTACAATCATTTTTAAGGCGCGTGAGTTCGGCGTAGAGCTTGACCCTAACGACCCTTGGACACGAAAGGTTTTAGAGCGGATTAAAAGTCTGGAATACGACGGGTATCAGTTCGAGGGTGCTGAAGCATCGCTGCTTTTATTGATGCATGAAGCCCGAGGAACACGAGAGCGTTATTTCGAGCTGGGTGAAACGCAGGTTACGACGGCGATGGACGCTTTAACGACTGAGGAACAAACTCCTGGTAGTTCACGAGCGAGCTTAAAAGTGACCATTGGTTCACAGGCCTATGAGTCTGAGGCAGAAGGAAACGGTCCGGTTCACGCAATTGCAACTGCGCTGAGAGAGCCGCTGGGTAAACGTTATCCGGAACTGGCCAACGTTAAACTTACTGATTACAAAGTTCGTATTTTAAACAAGGGAATGGGTTTCGCCTCGACTGTTCGCGTTTTGATTCGCGCGACGGATGGACGAGATGTCTGGGGTACGGTTGGTGTTAGCACCAGTGTGGTCGAAGCCAGCCGTCAAGCTATTGTGGATACCTTTGAATATAAATTGATGAAAGTGGGGGCTCAGGTTCAGCGCGTCAAAGCGACAGCTTGAACCGAGTTAAAGGGATAATCTAATGTCACAAGATTTCGTACGAATTTTCGATACTACATTGCGCGACGGTGAGCAGTCACCAGGCGCTACAATGACTCAGGATGAAAAAATCCGTATTGCGCGTAAGTTAGACGCAATGGGAGTCGATGTTATTGAAGCAGGTTTTCCAGCGGCAAGTCCGGGTGAAATCCGCTCGGTGCAGGCGCTGAGTCAAATTGCGGTGAACGCCGAGATTGCGGGCCTTTGTCGAACGCGGGAAAATGATATCCGCGCCGCGGAAGAAGCCTTAAAGTTTGCTAAGAAGCCACGTTTTCATGTTTTTATCGCAACCAGCGATATTCACTTGCAATACAAGTTGAAGATGACCCGTGAAGAGGTCTTGGAACAAATTAAGTATGGCGTGGGAATGTGCCGCTCGCTTTGTGAGCGGGTAGAGTTCTCTGCAGAGGATGCGTCACGAACAGACATCGGTTTTCTAAAGGAAGCCATGGCGTGTGCGATTGAGAATGGGGCAACTGTTCTTAATGTACCGGACACGGTTGGGTACACCATGCCTGAAGAGTTTCAGCACATGATTGGTGAGGTCGTTAAAGTTACCGAGGGAACAGAAGCGATTGTTTCAGCGCATTGTCACAACGACCTTGGTCTAGCGGTTGCCAATTCCTTGGCAGCGGTCAAGGCAGGTGCTCGCCAAGTTGAGTGTTGTATCAATGGCCTGGGTGAGCGTGCTGGTAATGCTGCGCTCGAAGAGATTGTAATGAGTCTTCGAACACGTGCGGACATCATGAACGTTCAAACGCGGGTCGACGCCACTCAGCTAACCAGTGTTAGCCGCCTGGTAAGTGAAGTCACTGGTATGGTGGTCCAGCCTAATAAAGCGATTGTTGGTAGAAATGCTTTCGCTCATGAGGCCGGAATCCATCAGCATGGTGTTCTCGAAGAGCGAAGTACCTATGAAATCATGACACCAGAGAGCGTTGGCATCAGCGAGTCTAACTTGGTTCTTGGAAAGCATTCAGGGCGTCACGCTTTACGCGACCGTCTGGAGACTTTGGGTTACCGCCTTACAGACGCTGAGCTTAAAGTTGTCTTTAAAGACTTCAAAGATTTGGCTGATCGTAAAAAGAATATTTACGACGAAGATTTGCACACGTTGGTAGGCTCTTCAGCCACAGCGGTCGAGGCATATTATGAGCTGACTTCGGTGGAATTTAACGGCGGAAGTTCAGTGGAGCCCGGCGCAACCGTGACGATGAATGTAAATGGCGCTGAGGTGAGTGCACACTCTTCAGGCGATGGTCCGGTGAATGCTGCGCTTGAAGCGGTGAAGCGCTGTGCTGGCCTCGATAACGTGACCTTACTTGATTATTCGATCTCAGCCATCACAGGCGGGTCTGATGCCCAAGGTCGTGTAAATGTTCGGATCGATTCTGATGGTGAGCATTTTCAAGGTCAGAGCACCGACACGGATGTTGTTGTTGCAAGTGCAGAGGCTTTCGTAAGCGCTTTAAACCGTGCAGCGTGGCGCCGTGATAACCCTAAAGTCTCAGCTCAAGCAGCTGATAAGAAGAGAGAGGCTTCCTGAAATGAGCACTCTAAAGCTGGCAGTATTAAGCGGTGATGGCATTGGTCCGGAGGTTACTCAAGAGGCCTTAAAAGTCCTGGATGTGTTGGCGCAAGAAACCGACTTTTCCTTCGAGACTGAACATGCTGACTTTGGCGGTGCTGCGATAGATTCCTCCAACAATCCATTTCCTGACTCATGTGAGCGGCTGGTAAAGGCAAGCGATGCTGTTTTGCTAGGTGCCGTGGGCGGACCGAAGTGGGATGAACTCACTGGCGCCATGCGACCAGAGCGTGGCCTATTGAGTTTGCGGGGTTCTTTAGAGGTCTATGCAAATCTGCGACCGGCTCGTTTTTTTGACAGCCTTTGCGGTGCGAGCCCGCTTCGACCAGACCTTACATCGGATGTGGACTTTGTAACCGTTCGCGAACTGATTGGCGGTATCTACTTTGGTGAGCCGCGCGGCATTGTTGAAACCGACACAGGCCGTGTGGGTAGCAACACGATGATTTACCACGAAGACGAAATTCGCCGAATTGGTCGTGTGGCATTTGAGACCGCTATGGGCCGAGAGAAAAAGCTCTTGAGCGTAGATAAAGCGAATGTTCTCGAAGTGCAGAGGTTATGGCGTGAGGTCATGACAGATCTGTCCAAGGAGTATCCTGAGGTAGAGCTCTCGCACATGTATGTTGATAACTGTGCGATGCAAATGGTGACCAATCCAGCTCAATTCGATGTCTTGGTGACGGGTAATATCTTTGGGGATATTTTGAGTGATGCATCAGCCGCACTGACAGGTTCTCTTGGAATGCTACCCTCAGCTTCATTGGGTGATGGCCCCGGTATCTACGAGCCCGTTCATGGGACGGCGCCGGATATTGCCGGTCAGGGTAAGGCAAACCCTTTGGCTACGATTCTTTCTGTCTCAATGCTTCTAACGCATTCGGCACAACGTCCCGATCTTGGATGCTTGGTCGACGATGCGGTTGAAGCGGTTTTAGCGCAAGGTCTTCGCACAGGTGATATCGCATCGGGCGAAGAGCACGAACGCATGGTCGGCACCGAAGAAATGGGTGCAGCTGTTGGTCATCAAGTAAAGACACTGACGGGTTCTCGAAAGGAATGCGCTTAATATGACGGGTGCTAAAGCTGTAAAGAAGCCTAAAGACGGTCAAACTGAATTTCGCTCACTGGAACTTGTTCCTGATCCGAAACCAGTATGTACTTACTTCGACATTTGCCAGGATGAAGATGGCTCACCGTATATGGTTAGCTTTGTCCGGGGTATCGCGCTCTTGCGTTTGGTATTAACCAATAAGGGCACAGCGTTCACACGTGAAGAACGCCGAAGTCTTGGGCTTGAGGGCCTTTTGCCTTCGCAGGTTTGCACGCAGGAAGAACAGATTGAGCGGGCATACAATGGTTATTGCCGTCAAGCAGACCCATTGGCGCGTTATCAGTTTTTGCGCGGGCTACAAGAGCGGCATGAAATTCTATTTTACGCATTGGTTGCTAAGCATCTCGAAGAGATGATGCCGGTCATCTATACGCCTACAGTTGGCGATGCTGTGGCCAACTTCAGTAAGCTTTATGAAAACCCTCGCGGCCTATCGGTCTCGCCGGATAACATTGATGCCATCGACCAGATGCTTGAAGATTATCCGTTGACGGATACGCGGCTTATCGTGGCGACCGATTCATCGGCAATTCTAGGTATCGGCGATCAGGGCTACGGTGGTTTAGCAATTTCGATAGGCAAGCTCGCACTCTACACCGTGGGCGGAGGCATTAGTCCTTTTCACAGTATGCCGGTGTGTCTTGATGTTGGAACCGATACGCAACATTTACTGGATGACCCACTCTATGTTGGTGCGCGCCAGACTCGAATGCATGGTGATAGTTACATCGATTTCATCGACCAATTTGTAAGCGGTGTTGTAAAGAAAATGCCACGGGTTGTGATTCAGTGGGAGGACCTTTCCAAGGAAGCGGCGTTCCATGTGTTGCATCGCTACCGTGATAAAGTGGCATCCTTTAACGACGACATCCAAGGAACGGGTGCTGTGGCACTTGCGGGTGTTTTACGGGCTTGCCGCCTCAAGGGCGAAAAAATCACTGACCAGAAGTTCTTGGTCTACGGTGCAGGAGCCGGTGGTATCGGGGTTGCATGGGCTATCAGAGAGGCTCTTAAGCGAGAGGGCCTCACTCACGATGAAGCCATGCAGCGTTTGTTTGTATACGATTCACGAGGCGTACTTCGTGATGACCGAGACTTGGTTGAGTATAAAAAGCCATTCGCTCGCAAGGCTTCCGACTTTGCTGATTGGGACATTGAGGGAAGTAGTCCTACGGTTTTAGAAACCATTGAGCAAGCAGGCGTTACCGGCCTTTTGGGACTCAGCGGTCAGCCCGGGTCATTCACACGTGAATGGGTGGATGCCGTTTCAAAGAATACAACCCGTCCTATCGTGTTTGCATTGTCAAACCCGACGATGCTGAGCGAAGGCACTCCGGAAGACTTCCTTAGCTGGACAGATGGACAAGCTTTGGTGGCGACAGGCAGTCCGTTTGACGATGTTAAGCTTTCAGGGAAAACCTATTTTGCGAATCAGGGAAATAACGCATTTATTTTCCCCGGCGTTGGAGTGGGAACTGTTCTAAGCGGCGCAACCTACATCAGTGACGATATGGTTTGGGAAGCAGCATACGCTTTGGCAGAATTTACCGAGCTACATTACGGGGAAGAAGAACGACTTTTTCCTGAATTGAGCCGGTTAAAGGATGCCAGTAAAGCAGTGGCGGTTTCCGTCATGCGCCGAGCTTTCGTTGACGGTGTGGCTACTGTCGATAAAGTGCAAGACGAGGCTATTGAGAAGTACGTTGAAGACCGCACATGGAGACCGGATTATTTGCCGGTACGTTTGGCGAATGAGGGTGGACGAAAGTTCTAGGGAAGCGTGAGTAACATGACAAAGAATCTTTTTGAGAAAGTCTGGCAGGCCCATACCGTACGAACACTGAGTGATGGTCGTACACAGCTCTTTATAGGCCTCCACCTCATTCATGAAGTGACAAGTCCGCAGGCCTTTGGGATGTTGCGTGAGCTTAACTTACCCGTGAAGTACCCAAACCGTACGTTTGCTACGGTTGACCATATCATCCCCACGCACGACCAGGCCCGTCCTTTTAAGGATAGCCTTGCTGAAGAAATGATAGTGGCGCTTCAAAAGAATACCGAAGACTTTGGTATCGAATACTTCGATATGGATAGCGGTAAACAAGGTATCGTTCATGTCGTGGGACCAGAGCAGGGGCTGACTCAGCCAGGAATGACCATCTGTTGCGGTGATTCTCACACCTCAACGCATGGTGCATTTGGCTCCATCGCTTTTGGTATTGGTACGAGCACGGTGAGAGATGTGTTGGCCACCCAAACTTTAGCGATGTCGCCCTTGAAGGTACGCCGAGTGGAAATCACGGGTTCACTGAACCCAGGTGTTTACGCCAAGGACGTGATTTTACATGTTATCCGGGAGCTTGGTGTCAATGGCGGCGCTGGTTATGCCTATGAGTTTTGCGGCGCTGTCATCGATTCGATGAGCATGGATGAGCGTATGACCGTTTGCAACATGGCCATCGAGGGTGGTGCACGGGTTGGTTACTGTAACCCAGACCAAAAAACCTACGACTACCTTAAAGAACGTCAGTTTTCGCCATCGGGAGACGATTGGGACAAGGCGTGCAGCTATTGGGACAGCTTGGCCTCCGGGCCAGACGCTGAGTTTGACGACCGAGTTACATTTGCCGGTGAGGAGATTACGCCTACTGTGACCTGGGGAATCAACCCAGGACAAGCAATCGGTATTCAGGAATCCATCCCAGTTTTGCCGGATAACAGCACCCACCAAGAGGCGCTGGAGTACATGGCTTTGAAAGATGGCAACCCGCTTACCGGAACTCCGGTGGATGTTGCGTTTATCGGCAGCTGCACCAATGGGCGCTTAAGCGATATTCGTGAAGTGGCTCGGCTGGTCGAAGGCCATAAGGTTCACGAACGGGTCAAGGCACTTGTGGTTCCAGGTTCTCACCTAATTGCTCAAGAGGCTGAAAAAGAAGGCCTTGTCGACATTATCGTAGGTGCGGGGTTTGAATGGAGAAAACCGGGCTGCTCGATGTGTTTGGCAATGAATCCGGACAAACTCGAGGGTGATCAGCTCTGTGTCTCGTCGAGTAATCGGAATTTTAAAGGACGTCAGGGCAGTACAACCGGAAGAACCGTATTGATGAGCCCCGCATCGGTTGCAGCTTCCGCTATTGCTGGTAAGGTTGCAGATGTACGAGATGTATTTTCGATGAGAGGGGAGGGTTAAGATGGGACAAGTCATTAAAGAAGTTAAAGGCTCAGCAGTTCATGTGCCGGGCGATGACATTGATACCGACAGAATCACTCCTGCCAGGTTTCTTCGCTGCGTCACATTCGATGGTCTCGGAGAGACTGTTTTTTATGATGAGCGATTTGATTCAGAGGGTAAGGCCAAGTCACACCCGTTGAATGATACGAAATTTACTGGGTCATCGGTGATGGTTAGCGGTAGCAACTTCGGTTGTGGTTCTTCTAGAGAGCACGCACCACAAGCTTTGGTTCGAGCAGGTTTTAAAGCGGTGATTGCCGAGAGTTTTGCAGAGATATTTTTTGGTAATTCTGTTACGCTTGGAATGCTTTGCGTATCGGTCAGTCGTGAAGACCGGCAAGAAATTGCTAAGGCCGTAGAAGCTGATCCTGAAATCGGAGTGGTGATTCAGTTGGAAGAGGGCACGGTTCAAATTGGGAAATCCAAGTACTCGATGTCTTTACCGCAAACTGCCAAGGATGCATTTTTAGCTGGGGAATGGGACCCGCTCGCAATGCTCCTAGATGGCGAAAATCAAACGAAACAAGTTTTTGAACAACTCCCGTATACAGGATGGGCCAGATCATGAATTCACAAATGCCGCGCAGATTGGAATTGGTGCCGCCGCCTTCAGAGACTGATGATGACCAAATCACCAGTACAAAATTTCGAACCGAGCAGGTCTCGGTTTACAACGAACCCGATGCAACGGGTTGGGTTGACGAAGACGAAGTCACGGGTGCTGAAGCTCTGATTGAATGTTTTCAGCAACATGGCGTGCCTATGGTTTTTGGTTACCCAGGTGGTGCCAACATTCCTATCTTTGATGCCATTCTCGATTCGCCAATTGAATTGGTTTTATGTCGCCACGAGCAAGGCGGAACACACATGGCCGATGGCTATGCACGTGTGACGGGTAAAGCTGGTGTTGTTTTGGTTACTTCCGGACCGGGAGCAACGAATACGGTATCCGGAATTCTTACAGCTCAAATGGATTCAGTACCGATGGTCGTCATCACAGGACAAACCATTACTGCAAACCTTGGACTGGATGCATTTCAGGAAGCTGATGTGATGGGTGTAACGATGCCTATCGTGAAGCACAGTTACCTTGTGAAAGATGTTCGCGAGATGCCGCGAATCATCAAAGAGGCATTTCATATCGCAGAGTCGGGCCGCCCAGGTGTTGTACTGATTGATGTCCCGAAAGATATCTCGTCAGCTAAGTTCGTCCCGAACTACAATCCGCAGTTCGACCTTCCTGGTTACACAGTATCGTCAAACGTTGACATGGATGGTGTAAAGAAAATCTCTCGAGCATTTCAAGAAGCTAAGAAGCCTCTTTTGCTTGTTGGTCATGGTGCGATGATTTCAGGGGCAGGCAAGGTCCTCATGTCTTTTGTTGAAAAGATGGGTGTTCCGGTTACGAACACACTTTTAGGAAAAGGTTGTTTTCCTGAAACCCACAAACTCTCGGTAGGTATGTTGGGAATGCATGGAACCGCTTATGCGAATAAAGCGGTTGTAGATTGTGACCTCATCATGAGTGTTGGTTCTCGCTGGGATGACCGCATTGTAGGTAAGCTTAGCGAGTTTTGCACCGACGCTGTGAAGATTCACATCGACATCGATCCGGCAGAGATGGGCAAAATGGTTGTCCCGGATGTTTCTGTTGTTGGTGATGCTCGCGCTGTGATGGAGTGCCTGCTTGAAGAATGCGTTCCGGGTAAAACTGAAGCGTGGATAGACCAGATTCAAGATTGGAAGGAAGCATTTCCGCTTGGATATGAATCAGATGGGCCGTTGCGTGCCCAAGCGGTCATTGACGAGCTTTTCAAGCAGACGCAAGGTAAAGCAATTGTTTCAACTGACGTTGGGCAACACCAGATGTGGGCCGCTCAATTCTTCAAATGCGATTATGCCGATTCTTGGTTATCTTCTGGTGGGGCAGGCACGATGGGTTACGGTTTTCCGGCCGCCATTGGAGCACAGCTCGCTCGTCCAAGCGCTACGGTGGCTGCAATTTGCGGTGACGGTGGGTTTCAGATGACTCTGCCTGAGCTGGCAACAGCGGCGATTCATAAATTGCCTATCAAAATCGTCATTCTGGATAATAAGTATTTGGGTATGGTTCGCCAGTGGCAACACCTGTTCTACGACAACCGCCTTTCGGGCGTTGAAATGAACGGTAACCCTGACTTTTGCAAAGTTGCAGAAGGCTACGGTGTGAAGGGGGTCCGTATTTCCAACCCAGAAGAGCTTCAGGAAAAGATGAAGGAGGCACTCGATTACAACGAAGGCCCTGTTCTTATCCATGCTGAAGTTGCAAGCGGTGATAACGTTTATCCTATGATTCCGGCCGGCGCAGCCTTGAAAGATATGCTGCTTGGACCACCTGTAGGGAAACTTGAGAAGCCGGAAGGGAGTACCTGATGAGTAATTTAGAAGTAGTGATGCGAACTCATACCATCAGTCTTTATGTTGCCAACAAAGCCGGTGTGTTGAATCGCTTGGTCTTGGTGTTCTCGAGACGCGGGTGGAACATTGATAGCTTGTCCGTCTCGCCAGATCCTGATGGGCAGCTTTCACGTTGTACGATTGTTGCCAAGGGAGATACTCGAACCCTCCAGCTCATCATTGGTCAGCTCAAGAAGCTGGTAGATGTTATTGATGCTCGAGAATACCCAACCGAGTGCGTGGTTGAGAGTGAATTGGCAGTGATTCGCTTAAGTTGCCCAGAGCATAAGCGGGGCGAATTGGCAGTTATGATGTCCTCTTTGATGGGTCAGCGCGTGGATGAAGGTCCAACGAGTGTTACCTATCAAGTGGTTGGAACACGCAACGAACTCAACGTGATTACGATGGAGCTTGAAGCGCAATTCGGCGTCATGGACATCATTCGAACCGGTGCAATCGTTTTGGAGCGTTCATCCTCAGCGAGATTTCCCACCACACGCTACGCTCAGCCAGAAGTTTAAGCTTCTCTAAATCCTCTTCAATTCGACAGTTTTCCTATCACGAGGCGGTCTTTCTGGCCCCTCTGGTAGGGCACTTGCCTTCTCTAATGGCCTAAATCCATTGGTCTTTCTTTATCCAGTTGTAGCTTTGGAGACAATGGAGTATCTCGTCTGCGATTGGTGTTGGGATGAGAACGACGATTGAGACAATAATTAAAGCCATCGACCGTTTTACGCAGCGGATGGGCAGTGCTTTGAGCTGGCTCGGTTTGGCGATGATGTTGGTGACGGTCACCGTCGTATTTCTGCGATACGGTTTCGATATTGGCTGGATAGCTATGCAGGAAACCGTTCTCTATTTGCACGCCATCATTTTCATGTTGGGTATGTCTTACACCCTACAAAAAGACGGTCATGTGCGAGTGGATGTCTTCTACCGTAATTTCTCCCCACGCGGACAAGCTCTGGTGAATTGCTTTGGGTTTTTGTTCCTCTTGGCTCCTGTTTGCATCTTTATCACTTGGGTGAGCTGGGACTACGTTCTGGCATCTTGGGCGATTCGCGAGACTTCTGCTGAGGCCGGAGGAATTCCAGGCGTATTTCTACTCAAGTCGCTTATTTTAATGATGACCGGAACGATTCTTCTGCAGGGTTTTGCCGAATGTCTGCGCTCGGTTTCAGTCATTGCTGGCTGGACCGCTGGTGAGGGGGATGAGCATGATTGAGTTTATCCCTCTCGTTATGTTTGGCTGCGTATGCATCGTATTGATGCTTGGATACCCTGTTGCTTTCTCGCTTGGGGGGACCGCGCTTATTTTCGCTGGCATTGGCATAGCCACCGGCACTTTTGACGAAGCATTTATCTTAGCAACACCGAGCCGTCTCAACGGTATTATGAGTAATCAAACTCTGATTGCAGTGCCTCTCTTCATTCTCATGGGGGTTATGCTTGAGAAAACTCGGGTGGCTGAAGATCTCCTCGACGCGATGGCACTTTTACTGGGTCGTCTGCGAGGAGGGCTGGGCATCTCTGTAACGTTGGTGGGTATGTTGCTTGCCGCAAGCACTGGCATTGTGGGCGCAACCGTCGTGACCATGGGCGTGTTGTCTTTGCCGACTATGCTTAAGCGCGGCTATCATCCTGCCTTCGCCACGGGAACCATATGTGCAACGGGTACTTTGGGTCAGATTATACCTCCCTCGATTGCTTTGGTTCTGCTGGGGGATGTTCTCTCGAGCGCTTATCAGCAAGCTCAGCTTAATATGGGTGTTTACTCGCCCAAAACTGTTTCGGTCGGGGACCTTTTCGCCGGAGCCATGATTCCCGGCCTTATATTGGTCGTGTTCTACATCATTTATATTTTCGTTCTCGCAACTTTGAAGCCTGAGCTTGCGCCCAGTGTGAGCCGTGAAGAGATCATGGAGGGCAAAGAAGATCAGAGCTTTGCCCAGCAGATGCTTCGAGGTCTGGTGCCACCGTTACTTCTTATCATGGCTGTCCTAGGTTCAATTTTGCTGGGAGTTGCAACGCCCACTGAAGCAGCGGGTGTTGGGTCCTTTGGCGCGATGTGCTTGGCTGCGATTCAAAAGCAGCTCACCAAGGAGCGCTTACATCAGGTGTTGATGGATACGATGAGCGTTACCTCCATGGTCTTTTTGATTCTGGTTGGCGCGGCTATTTTTTCACTGGTCTTTCGGGGCTTTGGCGGTGACGAGCTGATTCAAGAGCTTTTTACCCAAGGTCCAGAAGATGTGTTTGGAGCCACCCTCGCGGTAATGGTGGTGATCTTCTTCTTGGGATTCATCTTAGACTTTATTGAAATCACTTTTGTAGTGGTTCCTATCGTTGCACCGGTACTCCTGGGAATGGGGCTTGATCCGGTTTGGCTTGGCGTGATGATTGCCGTGAATCTTCAGACCTCATTTTTAACACCACCGTTTGGTTTTGCGCTTTTCTATCTGCGAGGCGTAGCGCCCGAGAGTGTACCCACCTCGGCAATTTACAAAGGTGTGGTGCCTTATGTTGCGATGCAAATTCTGCTACTCGTAGCGTTATCTTTATGGCCCGAATTAACCACTTGGCTGCCTCAGCAGCTTTATAAATAAGGACGAAGACATGCTTCGACAGGTCTCTACTCTGGCTCTTTTAGTTGTATGGCTCTTGGCCGCAGGATGCGCGCCGAAACAAACCACTTCGGCTGAGGGTGTTGAAGCCGCTCCTCAAAAGACATTCAAATGGAAAATGGTTACCACGTGGCCTAAGAATTTCCCGGTTCTGGGAACAGCGCCTGAGCGCTTCGCGAAGAATGTTGAGGCCATGAGTAACGGTCGCTTGAAAGTTCGTGTTTATGGAGCGGGTGAACTCGTTCCGGCGATGGAAGTTTTTGACACGGTCTCACGAGGCACCGCAGAGCTTGGTCATGGCGGTGCGTACTACTGGAAAGGTAAGATTCCAGAAGCTCAATTTTTCACCACGGTACCTTTTGGCTTCACTGCACAAGAGATGAACGGCTGGCTGCATTATGGCGGTGGGCTTGAATTGTGGAGAGAGCTTTACGGCAAGTTTGGTTTAGAGCCTCTGGCCGCTGGTAACTCGGGCGTTCAAATGGGCGGCTGGTTCAATAAAGAAAT
>JABJBS010000416.1 GCA_018668695.1 Deltaproteobacteria bacterium | reverse complement strand
TCGTGATACACGCATCGTGATTTTAGGGATGAAGTCGAGAATGAATGTAGCAACAGGGTTCGTCTTCAACGTTTCCGGCAAAGTGATTTCAGAATCCTGGAAGGGCGCTTGCTCCGCGTGGAAAGCTTGAAGTAGAGACTCAACTTTATCTTCGCTCAGGAAATTGAGTTGGACCAGTGCTTCTCCCAAGCGCAAGCGTTTCTTGCGCTGTAGATCAAGTAGCTGCTCGACTTGCTTATCTGTGAGCATGCCTTTTTCAACAGCCAACATTCCAAAGGGTAAATCCCGATTGAGTTGTTCGCGGTTGATGGTACCAGCATCTTCTGCAGACAGGATTCCAGCTTCAACGGCCAACTCCCCAAGCATGCGGTGTTCACGTTCCATTAGCTCAAGGGCTGAACGCAGCTGTTCCGCGCTTACTGCGCCTTCGAGTAATAGGTACTGTCCGAAAAACTTAACGCTCATAGGCGTCCCCCAATCAAATTGCTGTGGTGCAGAAACAAGACCACATTAGTGATCATAGTGGATCTCTAAGGGGCATGTAAGCCCTAAGGCTGAGATTCAAAACCCCTTGTTGTCGGTGACTTCTACATCGCCACCAATTCCACCTGCATCCATGACCATGTCGCGAATCTTGAGAGGGTGCGTAGCTGGTAGTGAGCCGTTATCGCACACTCGGAAGTTCCCACCGACCTTCTTCAACTTCTTCAGGTCAACCAAGCTTTCCAGGATGGGATTACCAACAATAGTTACTGCGCCGCCAACACTTCGTAAGTTTTTGAGGGTTAACCGGGTAAGCCGCTGATTGTTTTCGACATGGAGCTGACCCGTTATCGATGTAAGCAAAGGTAGGTCTAGGTTTGCCGCGGTGCTTTCATCAAGAATGAGATCTCCATCGATTCGCTCATACTTGGCGTAAAAATCCACGTCGTACTTGTTCTTGATCTTAATGTCGCCTTCAGCCGTGAGAACTTCACGGGAGTCGCCGGATTGTTGGCTAGGGTCCCATGGAAGGTCGGGATCGAGGAAAAACTTAACTTTTTCAAGCACCATGCTCTGGTTCATTTGGCTTTTCTTGAAATAGTCCGTGGCTCCCAGCTGCATCGCTCGGTCCACGTCTTGTGATTTTTGTTGCTCCGTAATCACGAATACGGGGATATCTTTGGTTGCCTGCTGTGAGCGTAAAAGCGAAAGAACCTTAAATCCATCTAAGGTGGGCATAACAAGGTCCAGAAGGACCATATCCGGCTTCTCCTTAGCAATCAGCTTAAGGCCGGCTGCGCCATCTTCTGCGAGGCTAACTCTATAATGCGGAGCCAGAACGGCCTTGAGGCTCGTTCGAACGGTTTCCGAATCATCAATAACGAGAATTTTAGACTTTTTGTTACGAGAAAAGAGCGCCATTGCCTCGATTCACTCCATATTTATCCAAGGGTCACCGGAGAAACCAATTAACACTCTTTTCCTATTCCAAACAGGACCTGAGGTCCAACATAACGCGCTCAGCGGAGATTTCTTGATCGAAACATTCGTTTTAAGGGGCTTCCAGGAGTACTAACGGCCTCTAAGAGTTTAAAAAGTCTTCTAAACCGAGTTGTTGCGACCCCAGGATCCATAGTAGAAATAAGCTGGGGTAATTGGCAGGGCGATTCAGCTCTCCATAATTCAATGAGGTCTAACCATGAAAATCCGTGCACTCGTAGTCGATGACTCTCGCAGTATGCGTAGAATTGTCATGAAAGGACTGCGTCACGCACAGTTGGCAGAGTTTGACTTTCAAGAAGCCGTAGACGGAGACGATGCGCTCGAGAAATTCAATCCTGAAGAATATGACATCGTATTCATTGACTGGAATATGCCTAAAATGAACGGCATCGACGTTGTTCGTAAGATCCGAGAAGAGCCACTGAATGACCAGGTTAAACTGGTTATGGTCACGAGTAACAAAACGATGGACTTTGTTACCGAGGCGCTGGACGATGCGGGGGCCAATGGTTTCATCTCCAAGCCATTTACTCCTAAAGATATGCGCAACAAGCTAGAGACCATCATCGCTGAGATTGTACAGATCAAAAAAGCTCAGGGCGGATTGCTCGGTAAGCTATTTGGCCGTTAATACAAGTCCAGCCACACCAAGTTCTTTCTATTCACCACAATTCAATGCTTATCCCCAACAAGACGTTTCACAGTTCCGTATAAGTTTCGAGACAAACTGAAAACTATCGTTTGTGTGGTTAGGGCCGTTCTGACACCCTTATTGGGGTGAAATCTAAAGTTTACATAATATATATTATCAGACATGATTAATGGCCCGTGAAACACTCGTAATCGCTTCAGTGGATTTAGTTGCCGCTTGTAAGAGCTCTAGATATGAGCGCTGGGTCG
>JABJBS010000415.1 GCA_018668695.1 Deltaproteobacteria bacterium | reverse complement strand
ATACCGACCCTTACTTCGACCTTAACAAGGTTTTCGGCGAAGCTATTCAGCGGGTTGAGCATTTGCCTCAAGTTGTGGTGGCGGTGCTTGAAGGTGCTGTCTTGGGAGGCGGCTTCGGTCTTGCGTCGGTGTGCGACATAGGCATGGTTCATCAAGAAGCAAAGCTTGGGATGCCGGAAACGACCCTCGGGTTAATTCCCGCTCAAATAGCTCCGTTTGTTGTTCGCAGAATAGGACTTACACAAACCCGGAGATTGGCATTACTGGGGACAAAAATTAGAGGCACTGAAGCTCTTGCACTGGGGCTAGCTCATCATTGTTTCAAGGATGAAGACGAACTCACCGGATTGCTGAACGAAACTCTTGCGAGCGTTAGAAAGTGTGCACCGGGGGCGAATGCAAAAACCAAAGCTTTGATCCTCGACGTTGGGGTAAAGCCCTTGGATGAAGTCCTAGAGGGTGCTGCTAAACTTTTTTCAGAAGCGGTGCAAGGTGCTGAAGGGTTTGAAGGAACCATGGCATTTATTGAGAAGCGGTCACCAAAATGGGCGCAGGAGACGAATGGATGAGTCGTTTTTCAAAGGTCTTAATCGCCAACCGTGGTGAGATTGCCTGCCGAGTTATAAAAACTGCACAGAATTTGGGCTATCGAACTGTGGCCGTCTACAGCGATGCGGATAAAGATGCTCGACATGTGAAAATGGCCGATGAGGCCGTATGCATTGGCGCCGCGCCGGTGAATGAATCCTATTTGAATCAGGATAAGATTTTCCACGCGCTGGAACTCTCTGGTGCAGATGCGCTTCACCCTGGTTACGGTTTTTTATCGGAGAATGAAGCATTCGCTAAAGCGTTGGAATCCAAAGACATCACCTTTATTGGACCTCCTGCTTCCGCCATTGCGCTCATGGGAAGTAAAAGAGAATCGAAGATAGCGATGCTGGCAGCAGGTGTTCCGTGCGTGCCCGGCTATCAGGGCAATGAGCAAGATCCCGAAGTTTTGGTTCAGGAGGCAGTCAAGGTCGGTCTGCCAGTCATGCTCAAAGCGTCCGCTGGTGGTGGTGGCCGCGGGATGCGACTTGTAGAGAAGGAAGAAGACCTACGCGAAGCAATTCAAACCGCTTGTTCCGAAGCACGCAACGCGTTTGGTTCTGACGAGATGATTATTGAGCGGGCGGTTATAGGACCTCGTCATATCGAGATACAAGTTTTCGCAGACAGCCACGGCCACTGTATTTCGTTGGGAGAACGAGACTGCTCAGTCCAAAGAAGACATCAAAAGGTTATTGAAGAGGCTCCGTCTCCAGCAGTGAATCTAGAATTACGTGCGAAGATGGGTGAGGCGGCTGTGCTCGCAGCCAAAGCATGCGATTATGTCGGTGCTGGAACCGTTGAATTTCTTCTCGATTCAAGCGGTGAGTTTTACTTTCTCGAAATGAATACTCGACTCCAGGTTGAACACCCTGTGACGGAAATGGTGACTGGCTTAGACTTGGTTGAATGGCAGCTTCGAGTTGCGGACGGTCAGGTTCTACCGTTGAAGCAGGATGAAGTTGTCTCAAGCGGGCATGCGATTGAGGTTCGGCTGTATGCGGAAGATCCCGCCAATGGATTTTTGCCACAAACCGGTAACCTCTTAAAATTTGACGTTCCCGAACTCGATGGATGCCGAGTTGATCACGGCGTGATCGCGGGGCAGCGGGTTACACCACACTATGACCCGATGCTTGCCAAGCTGATTGCCTGGGGCCACGACCGGGAGACTGCACGCCGACGCGCACTTCGCTTGGTTCAAGATGCTCAGATTCTAGGAATGACCACGAATCAGACGTTTCTATCGTCTGTTTTGGGATGTGAAACATTTGTCAAAGGTGAAGCAACGACTGGCCTTATTGCGGAATTCTTTCCAGATGGTGTGCGTTCGGAGATGGCAAAACTCTCTTCGGTACAATGGATTTTAGCAGCAGCGCTACTTAGGCTAAGTCGGTCAACGCAAAATGCCAACCGTTTACCGTTTGGGTTTCGAAACAGTATTGAGTTTCCCAATCACTGCCGGTTGTCGCTTGGGCAGACCGACGTTGATGCCGAGCTACAGCTTCAAACGAAGGGCGCTGAGGTTGAAGTAAGAGGTAAAGTTCAAGCTGAAGAGATCGAGTTGACGCTTTTGGACTGGGATGGCGAGCGTTGTACTTATTCGAGTTCCGGTGTGCAGCGGTCAACCGGATACCTCGCGACGCAAGCCGGGGTTTACCTGCAAGCGGGACCAGGCAGCGTACTTATCGAAGATACAACTCTACGGGCGCCGCAGCTGGCCGATGGTGTGGGCAGTGGTAAGCTTAAGGCTCCGATGGATGGTGCGCTTGTAACGATTAGCGTTAAAAAGGGCGACCAGGTAACACGGGGTCAAACAGTTGCAATCATCGAAGCGATGAAAATGGAGCATCCGCTTAAAGCTGATGTGGATGGTTTGGTTCAAGCCGTTCACGCGGAATTGGGTGCTCAAGTTAAAGGTAGGCAACTACTTGTTGAAATCGAAGTATAAGCGGTGAATGGCTCACCAGCACGTTTTGGCTAGAGTGCTCTAGTTCATGGGGAATACGATGCGACGTAGAATGTTTTCTGAAGATCATGATTTGTTTAGAGAAGCAGTTCGAACCTTTATGGAGCGTGAGGTTAAACCTCATCAAGAAGTTTGGAACGAAGAGGGGATTGTTGCCCGAGAGGCATGGCGAAAAGCCGGCGAAGCCGGGCTACTCTGTACCTGGTTGCCCGAAGAGTTTGGCGGCCCTGGCGGCGATTTTTTGCATGCATGCATCGTGATGGAAGAGCTTTCATATGCGTATGAAAGCGGTTTTGCGATAGCTCTGCATTCAGACATTGTGGTTCCCTATATTTTCGAATTTGGCACTGACGAACAAAAGAAGAAATGGTTGCCGGGTTGTGTGTCGGGGGAGGTTGTGACCGCGATTGCGATGACAGAGCCCGGAGCTGGCTCTGACTTGGCGGCGCTTTCAACAACCGCGCGCAAAGATGGCGATGACTATATCTTAAACGGGTCCAAGACATTCATCTCGAATGGTATTTTGTGCGACTTGTGTATTGTTGCAGCTAAAACGAACACAGATCCGGACCAAGCGCATCAGGGTATTTCCTTATTCTTAGTAGAGGCTGACCGGCCGGGTTTTATCAAAGGAAATCGTCTGAAGAAGATGGGCATGGCGTCCCAAGATACAGCGGAGCTATCGTTTCAGGATTGCCGTATACCTGCAGCCAACCTCTTGGGAGCTGAGGGCGGCGGGTTTATGATGCTGATGAAACAGCTGCAGCAAGAACGACTCGTCGTTGCGATTGGTGCTCAGGCAGCGGCCGAGGCGGTTTTGAAGGATACTGTTACCTATACACAGGAACGCAAAGCATTTGGTCGACCTATCTCGAAGATGCAGAATACTCGGTTTAAGTTGGCTGAGTGTGCAACTCAGGTAGAGGTGGGTAGAGCTTTTATCGATAGAGTGATCGAAGAGCACACAGCGGGAGAGTACTTAGTGAAGGAGTGCTCGATGGCTAAGTTGTGGCAGACAGAGATGCTTTCTGATGTAGTCGACACGTGTCTACAGTTCTTTGGTGGCTATGGTTACATGCTTGAATACCCTATAACGCGTGCCTATATGGATGCGAGAGTCCAACGAATTTACGCTGGAACCAACGAGATTATGAAGGTTATCATTTCGAAACAGATGGGGCTTTAGAGCTCAGGGTGTGCGCGCGTTAGAATAGCTGCTTGGTCCACTCCGGGATCGAGGGTTCCGAGAGAATATCCCCAATCACCTTCAAGTCGTGACCGACAAAATGCATGGTAGACCGGTGAGGGCGTGTGCTGCACAAGCAAGGATGCTTGAAATAAGAGTGCGAGCTTTTCGGTGATTCGCCGTGCTCGAGATTCTAGGTTGTTTTGGTCTCTGAGCTCCTTCTTAAACACGTCGAGACTTCGGTCGAGATATGGGTCTTGGCCGTTCGCTTTTTCGATTTCAGTTAAAAGTAGTTCCAGGCAAGCAGGTTCCTTATGAATGGTTCGGAGTACATCAAGGCAAATCACATTGCCCGAGCCTTCCCAGATGCCATTTAGCGGTGCTTCTCGGTAAAGACGAGGCATCACGGATTCTTCGACGTATCCAGCTCCTCCGTGGCACTCCATCGCTTCGGCAACGACCATGGGAACGCGTTTGTTACACCAGTATTTACCGACGGCAACCGCGAGGCGTGCAAGTGTCGCAGACTCTGAGTTGTCTTTAGATTCGTCGTATAGATTGGCAATACGAAAAACCATGGCGGTCATCGCCTCAGACTCGAGGGCGATATCGGCGAGCACATTTCGCATCAAAGGTTGATGGATGAGCAGTTTACCAAATGCTTTGCGATGCATGGTATGATGGAGTGCTTGCGTTAGGCTTTGACGAACGATGCCAGCGGCCGCTTGAGTGCAGTCTAGCCGGGTATGGTGCACCATTTCGATGATGGTTGATACGCCGCGTCCTTCTTCGCCAACGAGGACTGCAAAGGTTCGGTCGTATTCAATCTCACTTGACGCATTGGATTGGTTGCCTAGTTTGTCTTTAAGGCGCTGAATAAAGAAATTGTTGCGCGTACCGTCTGGACGAAACCGGGGGACCAAGAAGCAAGAGAGGCCTTTGCTGGTTTGGGCCAAGGTTAGAAACGCGTCAGACATGGGCGCGCTGCAAAACCACTTGTGTCCAGTAAGGTGCCAGCCAGGACCCCATTCAGTATCTTCTGTGGGAACAGCACGACTGGTATTGGACCGAACGTCGGAACCACCTTGTTTTTCAGTCATGGCCATTCCCATGGTCATGCTGTCTTTCTCAGAGATTGGAATACAACGAGGGTCGTAGCTATTGCTCAAAAGCTTTGGAAGAAATCGCTTGGCGAGTTCTGAGTTGTTTTGAAGTGCAGGCACTGCTGCGTAGGTCATT
>JABJBS010000414.1 GCA_018668695.1 Deltaproteobacteria bacterium | reverse complement strand
GCTCCTGGAGCCGCGGTGCTGAGTAGAGGAGCTTTTGAAGCTCCTTTTTTTTTTCACTCATTGATGCGGAAAGATTGTTCGGCTGGTTTATCAGTAAGTGTGGGTGACCGCGCCTAAAACGTGAACGATTGGGATGCAGGTTAATCAAACCCAGACAATTGATATCTCTTTTGTTTGCTCGGAGTCGTGAGCGAGATATCATTTTAGTATGGGGCTGAAGGTTCAATCTGCATATCTCGGTGGAATTCTGGTTGCGGGGATCATGCTGATCTTTTTATCGACGCTTGGCGGCTTTGCTTCTAAAACATTTGCAGCGCCTCTCGAATTAAAAGTGGAAAAGAAGTTTGTGAGAAGCGAGCTTTCCCCTCAGGGTCTGGCAGATATAGCTGAGTTTTTGGTGGCGATGCGTATTCGCGCCTTGGAGATCATCGAAGCCAAGGATGAAGCCGTACGAAACGAGATTATTACCGGAATTATGAAGGTGGCAGATTTAGGTTACGATTCAAATTTTGAGGAAGCCAATCAAATTTTGCTGGCTCTTGAAAAAAAATATCCGGAAGAATCCATCGTGATGTGGCAGCTCTCCGCCAACTACTTCTTCATGGCAACGAAAATCGATGGGGCCGATGCCGACGTAAAAGCAGAAAACCTCCGCTCAGGAATGAAGCGTTCAAAGAAGTGTTTAGAACGAATCCCCGATAGCCCTGGTTGCAGACTGGCTTATGCTGCTCTTCTGGGTACTTTAGGCTTGGTCGAAGGCATATTCGACACCATTTCAAGCATGGAAGAGGTAAGTGAGTCGCTGGATTTGGCGTTGGACTTATCTAAGAAGAAAAACTTCCCCATGGCTCCCAAAGGTATCAGCTCTTACCACGTTGCTCTTGGTGCCACCGCCGAGTTTTATCGTCTAGTGCCTGATTGGTGGATTTTCAAGATGATGGCCGGTGTGCGCGGCGATAAAGAGAAATCGTGGCACTACGCCAAACAGATCCCACTTAAGAATTTGGGCGTGGCCAACATTATTGTTCGTTCAGCTTTGTGTTGGGGTGGGGCCAGCGAGAACATGAAGATTGTTGAAATAGGTCTGACGCGTTTGGCTGAGTCCATGCAATTGGAGATGCTGCACCCATTTGATGAGCGAGAGTACAGCAGGTTGACGAAGCTTTACCGCCAGCTGGCGGCACTCGAAGAACCCGATTTTGACGATTATTACGACCTTGGTTGCAAAGAGTTTGGAAACGACGAAAAAGACACGCTCTAATTTTGATTCCTTCATTATTTCTCAACAGCTACCTAATAGGGTGTGCGTGTGTGTAGGTGTGTAAGGAATAGCTGGACCGGTTGAGGTCATTGGTGCACACTAAATGTTATTGTTGTGGCATTGAAAGCGAGTGGCTCATGAATAAGTTGAAGGTCGTATCTATACTTTTGAGCGGGGTGTTGCTGATGGCATCCTTTGGCTGCGCAGGCTCGACAGATTCCGAAGAGCCGCCAGTGGAGGGGCCAACCTACTGGCAGGACGTTGAACCGATTATCGCTGGTAAATGTAATATGTGTCACCAGGAGGGTGGGGTTGGTCCTTTCTCTTTTGATTCTTACGAAAATGTAGCTGCGATGCGCGATGCTATTTCAGTGGCGGTGACGAGCCGGAGTATGCCGCCATGGTTGGCCGATGATAATTGCGGTCAGAATTACGTCGGCGACTGGACACTCTCTGATTCTCAAATCGAAACCATTCGGCAGTGGGCCTCCAATGGCGCACCTGAAGGTGACCAGGATTCTCCGCAGGCGGCTGTGGCTACAGCAGACAGTTGGACAGAGATGTCCCGTGTGGATTTGGAAGTTGAAATGCCGGTGGCCTATACGCCAACGTCGGCTCCAGATGATTATAGGTGTTTTGTGGTGCCATGGCCTGAGACGGTGGCGACCAATGTAACGGGTTTTGTTACGCAGCCAGGTAATGACGCTATCGTTCATCATGTTATTTCGTACCTTGTTCCACCCAATCGCGTGGAGGAAGCTCTGGCGAAAGAAGCCGAAGATGGTGAGCCGGGTTATCCCTGTTATGGGAGTTCGGGGCTTGGAGGCCAGAACTTGCCTTGGATTGGAGCTTGGGCACCCGGTGGCAGTGGCGGTGATTTTCCGAATGGGACAGGAATTCGTGTCGAGCCAGGTTCTGCTGTGATTTTGCAGGCTCATTACAATGTGGTGACGTCGAACCCTGCGCCGGACAAGAGTCGGATGATTTTTCAGATAACGCCAGAATTGGACCGGATTGCAGCCCTAACGCCATTTACCAATTACAATTGGGTAACGAACGGAAGCATGAATATTCCGGCCAATGAGGTCACAACGCACACTTTCTCAATGCCCTTTACTGAATGGGTTCATGCTTATTCAGGCGGTAAGCTAAGACGCCATGAAGCTTTTACAATTCACGAAGTTAATTTCCATATGCACAAGCTGGGAGTTTCCGGTTCACTTGAGATTATTCGTGAATCCGGTGAAGAGGAGTGTTTGTTGGGCATCACGGATTGGGATTTTAACTGGCAAATAGCTTACCGGCTCAAGCAGCCCGTTGAATTTTATCCGGGAGATAAACTGAGGGTTACCTGTACGTGGGACAATACCGTCGATAACCAGCCCACCAGCGAGGCACCTCGGGACTTAAACTGGGGCGACGGCACCTACGATGAAATGTGCTTAGGTATTCTTTATTTAAGCCAGGAAGAGATTTAACGGTTCTTGCAGGTCAGGGTTGCAGTCGCATGCTGAACTGGTAATGTCCCCCAAACTTCGATGCGGAGATTCGGCGATGACTAAAGAAGTAAAATTAACGGAATACTCTCATGGTGCGGGTTGCGG
>JABJBS010000413.1 GCA_018668695.1 Deltaproteobacteria bacterium | reverse complement strand
GGCTACCTTCGTTGAGCGATAATCATCATCGAGTGTAATCTCTTCGAACAATAATTCATTGATTCGAACCCCCACAGGCTCACCTTCTGCAGTGGAGATGGCTTGTAGATTAACATTACCTCTCGTCGCTAAATACAGTTTTTCGCATGTACCGTTTTGACACCCTGTTTCTAGCGTTAGGCAGTAACTGCATGTTTGGTAATTTGTATCTGAATCAAACGATTGAATACCGGCTTGTGATGGGCCTCCTTGAGTGACCCAGCTTTCCATAAGAATCTGCTGGGTGACCTCAGTGCGTGAATCTACAGACTTCAACAATATAGAACTGTCGCTCACGCTTGCGATTCCCAAACTCTGTTCATAATCCAGCAATTCACATTGGCTAAAATCCACTTCAGAGCTACTTGAGCAAGCCGTGCCTCCAAGGAGCAAATACATCATAGCCCCACGCCAAAACTTTGAAGACAAGCTAAAACCCGTACCGCTTAAATACATCATGTGATTCCTACCAGAAATAATACAGATTAAAGGCAACCATTTTTACAACTGCCGGGGAACTCTCACGAGGTGGGTCACTGGGCTGAGCATCCACTGCTTCCACCCGAGGAAGGCCAAGAAGTGTATAATACGCAAGCCCCAGTTGTAGGTCGTCACGCCCCGTATAGTAGACTCCCATACCCAGGCGATGGCTCACGCGGCTGGCGGTACTTGGAAAAGGGTTATCTGCCAATCGGCCGTAAGTCATTTTGTATTCCGCCGCGAATGAAGCCGGGAGGCCTTGTGACCTAAAATCGTACTCAATACTTCCCGCACCCGCGACCATCACATATTCGGTCTTCGTCACACTCCCGTACTCAGATGAAATAGGGTCCGACTCTTGCTCGCTCCAAGCCACGTCCAAAGAAGCCTGCACCCCCACCGCTTCATCCCAGGTGTATGCCAGGAGTAAACTCGCTCCGCCTGACATTTCTGAGGTCACCTCTAGAAAGGCATCCTTGGTACTCGTTTGGAGAACTTCGTCCGGAGTGGCGTCGGGCGCCAGTTCACTGGCTCCATCAACAAAAGCAAAGACCGAATAATTTCTAGAGCTGGTATAAGAAAACCACGGTCGAGTTGAAACCTGCAAGCCCAAGTCTTCATCACGAAAGACTTGAAAAGTCGCACCCAAAACACCACCAATCTGATAGGCCGCTCCTCGAAATAAAAGAGACGGCGCATCGGGGCCATGTTGGATCCGCATGACCGCCCCAGCATCGACCGACATAAACTTTGAAACTTTCAGCGAGAATCCCAAGAGTTCCCCAAGTCCCTCTGTTGAAACATCATGAATAATCTCCCCATCACTGTCCGCGGCTAATTTGGGAATATCCAAACCAAAGACCGACTGCTCAAAGTTAAAAGAAGACATGACAAAAGCCGAACGCTGCGAGCTGAGGATTAGAAATCGGTGGCCTCTAAATACTCTGTCTGCCCCAGCAAGCTTACCCACAGGGGATGCTTTCTTCGTTTCTTGGCGGCAAGCGGGTGGTTCTTCCGTAATAAGGGGCCGGTGGGTATCTAACGCTTCAGGTTCTTCATCTATCTTTAATATTGAAGGGTTTGGCTCAGAGACGAGTTCTTCAACCGCCTGCTCCTGCTCCTGCTCCTGAGCAAATGCATGACTCGGCAGGAGAAGACCTGATACGGCCAAGATTAAGCTGAACTCTCGATAATATTTCATAATCTCCAGTCTCATCTCATCAAGCCGTAGGCAATACGACTCTAAAAACTGTTTTCAGGGTGCTTGAATCGACAGTGATATCGCCACCACTACTCGTTAAGAGCTTACGACAAACAAAGAGCCCAATCCCACTTCCTTGCGCTCCTTTGGTTGAATAATGTCTCTCAAAGATCCGTTCAGCCGTGGCCAGCGGAATTGCTGGGCCGTTGTTCTCAATCGCCAAAGAAATTTTTCCTTCGTCATTTGACTCAACGAAAACAACAATGTTTTTCTCCGCTTGACGACTCTCCACCAATGCATCGTGAGCATTGCCTAATAAGTTCAGCACAACTTGGTGCATGTCGGAAGCAGATGCACCCGCCAGGGCCTGTCCCGAACAATGAAATTGCATCCGGATGTTTGCGAACTCCAATTTCTTTGCCACCAGCCTTTGACAGCTCTCCACCACCATAGCGAGGTCACATACTTTGAGCCCATCGCTTTCTCTTGAATAATCGAGCACACTCTCTAAGAGGTTATTGGCATGACCAGCCGAAGAATTCATCATAAGTAATCGGCGCGCCAAAGCCATCACGTGATTGAGAAGAACCATTTGAGCTACATCAAAAACTCGAACTTGGTTCATTAACTCATCTAGAACTTCATCCTCCAGAGAGAGTTCGGCCATGAAACCTTTGAGTTCATCAAACACTCCGGCCGTTGCGGGATACTCAAGAACAAGGTTTCCCCAGCGGTCAAGCCGCGGCTGTGACAGACTCCGACCCACCGGGTTTTCAAACAACACCGGGGCCAAGTCTGGCCACCGAGAATCTACCTCGGAATAAAAAGAGAGGATCTCGACGACACGGTCTTGCTCCACGGCCATACCCAGCAAAGATGCGTTGTTGAGATTCTTAAGTTCATGAGACAGCTCCCCCATCATCTCACCGATCTGAACGAGCTTCTCTTGCTTTACTAAAACTTCACTCTGAATCGCATTCTCTCGCTGGATGCGGCTAAAATGAGCGGCCAGTCCCAACGAGAGTAAAACCAAATTGAAGGCGGATGCGATTTTAATAGGTAAGACGGGTGGGACATTTAAACTCATCAAACCTAAATGCATGGCTATCGAAATGACGGCCCCAATCGCCACAAAAACCCAAGCTACGATGAAATTCCAAGCATCCGGATGGTGGACTCGGCTTAAAACAACCATGGCCCAAACAATAGCAGGAATGACCAGAGTAACCACCAAGAGAGCGATGGGAACGCCTACTACTGAAGGCGAAAACATGGCCAACAAGACCGATGCTCCCGTAAGCCAAGTACAAAACTTTAAATAGCCGACAAGACCGGTCGTTAAATTTTCGGGACCAATGTAATTTAAAATAAAACGGGCAATACTCATTCCTATCCAAGCGACGAACACACCGGTCAAACGGTTTGCTAATACCGGCCATCCCGGCAATAAAAACTGCGCGCAATACCCATCCACGACTGCCATGACACCAAGTAACCCTAGACCGTAGGCAACGTAGTCCAAAAAAGCTTCATGACGCATGGATGCGAAAATGAAAAAATTGTAAATGATGGCTAAGAGAAGCATCCCAAAAAAGATACCGGCAAAGAGCTGCTCACGATGGACCGATTCAGTAAGCGCCGCTGGTTTGTAGGCCGTCAGTTTACAGCTTGAATAGCCAGGCTTAAAAAGTAGATAAATAGCCTTTGTTTCACCTGGTTCAAATTGTAACTCGAATGCGAATCGCTCGTACTTAATCTCACGATGGTTAAACGGAAGGGTGTCCCCTCCTGTTTTCATATCGTAATAACCAAAGGCATCTGGAATATGTATTTCAAAAAGGTCAATCAAGGGGTCGGCCAGCTCAAGTATCCATTTAGCGCGGCGGTCTAAGGAGTTGCTTAGATTCACGCGAACCCAAATCGGATAGTCATTGAAACCGAAATTTCTTGCGGAGTTGTTAAAGTCTTCAAAACGTTTTTGATTTTCTGGCAAAATGACTCGAGCAACCGTCAACACCGAAGGGTCTTCCCAAAACGCAGCGGCAATACTTACTTCGTGCTTACCCTCGGCTGGATCGAGTTCATAAACGGGGCCCTCGCCAACCACACCCAGCGCAAGTATATAAATGACCTCAGTCAGTCCCATGAACAGCGATTCCCTTACTCGATAACTCTGCAAAGATAATAGGAGATTTTGCCATTCGACCGAAATCATTGCTCTAAACGACATTTCCCTACAGGCCTTGCTCCTGGCGCAAGAAATGCTAAAGATAGCTCTAAGGGGTAGATATGACTGGACTAGGACACAACCGCATTATCATCGACGTGGATAACCACTTTATGGAGGTCGTGAAATTTATTCGTGACCACATCAACAGTAAGACCGGTGAGGGCTCTGCAGATATCGAAACAACGATGAAACTTCTGATGATGCGAGGCATCAACGACCTCATCAAAGGCCAAGCTAAAGTCGACAAAGACTTCGCAGAAGCACTCTCTAAAAAGGTCGGTTCATGATGACGAGCTGATTTCCATGAATCTAGATTGGGTTTTGACTGAACCGAATATGGATATGGTCCAAGTGATCCGCTGAATTCTTACCGGCATAGCCAACCACTTTTTCAACCCACGCCAATGCCTCTTGCTCCGCTCCCGATTTTTTCCCCACACTCAATAGCCAAACTTTTAAACAAGGCTCGAGAAATATCCGTTCCACGCGGCGATGTGGATTTGTACGCAAGGCCATCAACATTGACCAATTCCGTGCACCGTCAAGGATATGACCACTGGGGTTTTGAAGCGTCTTACAATTGTATTTCAAACTGTATCCAATATCCGAATATGAAACACCGGTTGGAACCAAAGAACCATTTGGGTGATGCCCCAAAAGTAATAGGTCAACATCTCTCCCATGCTTATGACTCAAATGGCCACGGATTTGCCCGCCCTTGCGATGGCTCACATCGAGATAAGCAAGGTAGCTTCCGGGGTAAGATTGCTGCACAGACTGCGCTGTAAAGAGAAGCGCATCATAAACACCCCTTTGCCCATAAGTACGGCCAGCCGCCCAAAACATAAAATTTTGGGAAACTAAGCCACTATAACTTAAAGGAAAGAGTCGCCAGTCGGGTAAGGTTGGAGCCAACTGCCGAAGCAGCGGCAGTCCTAAGAGAATGATTAGAAAAACAACAGTTGCCCATTTTAAAAGCCGGAGCCACAAGGCACTTAACCTTGCGAGTCCGGCTTCTAAGATACGTCCTAAACTTTCCATCGAAACTTCTACCCACCGAATTGACGACGAAGTCGCCACTGTTCATTACAAACCTTCGGTCATTTAGAAGCCCGAGGCGTTACTTATTCTTCGCAAATTCAAGCACGGTCTGCTCAATAATCTCACAACATGCCGATAGCTCTTCCTCTGTAATCGTAAGAGGTGGAGCGAACCGGATGATGTTGCCATGCGTTGGTTTGGCCAAAAGGCCATTGTCTTTCATTTTGACACAGATATCCCAAGCAGTTGTGCTCTCTGGCGTATCGTTAATCAAAAGTGCATTGAGAAGCCCGCGACCTCGTACACCCTCAACCAAGTCACATCGCTCAACGAGTTGACCCATACGCTCACGGAAAGCTTCACCGAGTGTGAAAGCATTTTCAGTCATCTTCTCGTTCTTGAGAACCTCAAGAGCTGTGACTGCAACTTTACAAGCCAGTGGGTTCCCACCGTAAGTTGAACCGTGTTGTCCAGGCTTAATGGTCAACATGACTTCGTCATCTGCCAAAACAGCTGATACAGGCATTGCGCCACCTGAAAGGGCTTTACCTAAAATTAGGATATCAGGTTTCACATTGTCGTAATCACTTGCGAGCAATCGTCCTGTACGGCCAATACCTGTTTGAACTTCGTCACAAATCAGAAGAACATTTTTGGCTTTGCACATTTCGTGACACTTCGCGAGGTAACCTTCGCCAGGTACCACAACGCCAGCTTCACCCTGAATCGGCTCAACCATGTAACCCGCAACATTCGGGTCTTCGAGTGCTTTTTCGAGAGCTTCCAAATCGTTGTATGGAATCAACTCAAAACCAGGCATGTATGGACCATATTCTTCAAAACAATCCGGATCGGTTGATGAAGAGCATGCCGCCAGCGTTCGGCCCCAGAAGTTACCATTGGCGAAAAGAATCTTAGCTTTATCCTTTTCAACGCCCTTCACTTGATATGCCCACTTACGACAAAGCTTGATTGCGGTTTCACCGCCCTCAACACCCGTATTCATTGGCAGTACTCTGTCATAACCAAAGTACTCAGTGATATATTTCGCGTAAGGTCCAAGAACGTCATTATAAAAAGCACGTGAAGTAAGCGTAAGCACCTTCGACTGCTCAATCAGCGTTTCCGTAATCTTCGGATGGCAATGACCTTGATTCACTGCCGAGTAAGCCGACAGAAAATCGTAATACTTTTTACCTTCCACATCCCATACGTGAATCCCCTCGCCCTTTGCAAGAACGACAGGAAGTGGATGATAGTTATGAGCGCTGTATTTGTTTTCGAGCTCCATAGCTTGCTCGGAGGATGTCACGGTAGTTTCAGACATTGTTTTTGTTCCTCGGTGGTCCCATGAACCGGTTGGATGGCCGGGGAAGTCCATTGCGTACAGCGGGTGAAACCCCATCACTGCAACGCCGGTTCGGACCCGACCATAATTGATAACTAGCGGCTTATAGGATTTAGGGGCCTTAAAAAACCCCCCTCTGGTCATTGTTGAATCGATTTTCGCGCGTCGAACGATCTCCAACACTGACTCATTGCGTCATCCATTTGAGGAGTTGATGCGACGGTCGCCATCCATTAAACGTTGTGTTCCATTGGAGGGAGAGTCCATGTTGTTTCCACAGGCCGTCAAAATTTACGCCACCACGCAGTCCCCAAACTTTGACTGCCCATGGCAGGCCGACAGCCCAACGTCCTCAACGGGGTCCGGAGTGATCATTGCACCAGGGCTTATTCTAACAGGTGCCCACGTTGTATCTCACGCAACATTTCTTCAGGTTCAGAAATGCTCTGATGCCAACAAGGAGCTGGCGCAGATCCATTCTGTTTGCCACGAGGCAGACCTAGCCCTTCTCTCCGTCAAAAAATCATTTACCAAAGGTGTTGAGTTGCCAGAGATTGGTGAGCTTCCCGAGCTTGGGGATACCGTTTCCGTTGTAGGCTTCCCAGTTGGTGGAGAGGAAGTATCCATCACAGAGGGTGTCATTTCTCGAATAGAGGTTCAGCAGTACGAACACTCAAAGCGCCGGCTTCTAGCCGCCACCGTGGATGCTGCCATCAATGAAGGCAACAGCGGAGGCCCCGTGTTTATGGATGACAAGGTTGTGGGTATAGCCTTTCAAACGCTTAAAGATGCGGAGAATATCGGAGAGATTGTCCCTCCCCCGCTGATTCGTCACTTCTTAGAAGGGACCAAGGGCGGCCGGTTGCCTCAGATTCCAGGACTCGGAATCGGTATTCAAAATCTTGAAAACCCGCTTCAGCGCAAAACACTTGGCATGAAGAAATCTGATACTGGCGTTCTTATTACTCAGGTAGAATACGGAAATTCTGCGTGGGGAATTCTTCAGGTAGGCGACACCCTACTCTCACTCGGCGGCCAAACCATTGCCAACAACGGCACCATTCGATACCGCGACCTCTTTCGAACAAAACTAGATGTCGCACTTTGCGACTACTACGTGGGGGACACGCTCAAAGTTAAAATCTTACGAGCGGGTAAGAAACTCTCATTCAAAGTGGACTTAATGCCTTGGGCCCCGTTGGTTCCTCGCAGCCAGTACGACACAAAGCCCCAGTATATTATTTATGGCGGATTGGTCTTTCAAAGCCTGAGTCGCCACTATCTGGAAACTTGGGATGAGTGGTGGGAAAAAGCCCCAAATCAATTACTCAACGAATACTACAATGGAACCAAGTCCAAAGACCGACAAGAAGTCATCGTGCTCACACAAGTACTCGCTGACGAACTTAATTTGGGCTACGACACATTGGACAATCAAATCGTACACAGTGTGGAAGGTAAAATTGTTTCGGACCTTGCACATCTAGCAAAACTTATCAGCGCTGCTAAAGAGACCACCACGGTCCAACTCAAAAATGGTTGCACCATTGTTTTGGATTCAGAACGAGTTCATGAACGAAGTGACGTGATTCTCAATCGCTATCAAGTGCCGAAATCGACATCGAGCCAGCTTCGCTGAGAACTTTTTAGGCCCATTGCAGAGCACGCTTAATTTGGCGCCCAATCTCATCGAACAAAGAGCGGTGAATCAACACTTTAAGCTCATCACTCAGCCCGTGAAATTCAATACCTGTTCGGTTATCTTTGCTGGACGACCATTTAACGATGCCCTCACAGTTAACCTCATGCTCTTCTTCAAAGAACTTGAGCTTCTTTGTCTTGAGGTAAAACTTGAGGCTCACCAAATCGTCCACACTGACTTCCGAATTAAACGCCAAGCCGATGCCTGAGACCGACAGGTCCCAGCACTTGGTCGTGAACCGAGCAGCATCTCTCTGATACAAAACCTCAGTTGTCATCGGTATCCGCATTGCATCTCGCTCTTCAACCATCCTCGTCTGGCTCGGATCAAAGAGTTTTAGGACGCCGGCATAATATTGGGTCCACTGTTTTTTCTCGGCGTGTGTGAGGCTATCCGACTGCTTCTTCAGATCGAGAGCCTTGAGCTTTACCAATTGTTTACGGACAGTTGAAACCATCCCACGGCTCAATCTCGCCATCTCAATCCCGTTCCTGGAGAAGCAACATCATCATATATAGTGTATGGTTAGTCCGCTGCCTGATCAAATTCAATGCAAATTCAGTGACTTAGATAAAGCCCCCGAGATAAACCGGTTCCGGGGCCAGGGTTACACCAAAGCGTTTTAGAACGCCTTCTTGGATTTCGCGCGCCAGCTCTGCGATATCGCTGGCCTGGGCGTCTCCGCGATTTACAATGGCCAAACAATGGTTGGTCGACAAACCAGCTGCCCCATCACCAAAACCCTTGCCAAAACCTGCGCGGTCCATCAGCCAAGCAGCAGAGAGCTTCCAAGCCTCTGCACCTTGTTCAAAACAGGGCATGTCTTGGATCGGAATACTGAGTGCAGTAAGCGCTTCATGTACCTGTTTTAAAACAATTTTATCAACGATTGGATTCACGAAAAAAGAGCCTGCGCTGCGATGATTGGCATCTGCCTGGTCGTATACCATGGATTTACGCCGGCGTAGCTTAAGGACTGTCTCTCTTAAGGTTCTAAGATCATTGCAGTTTTCGCCACATGCCTTGATAAGCTCAGGGTAGCGCGGTGTGGCAGGTGGCCGCAGTTGCAGACGAAAAGTGACCTCAACTACAACATCCAGGCCCAAGCGGTGCGTTTTAAATGAGCTTGTTCTGTAGCCAAAACCGCAATCGGCTTTTGTGTATTCTTTGGATGAGCCATCGGCCTTGGCCACGCATACAACCGACTCGATGACTTCAGCGACCTCTTGGCCGTATGCCCCTATATTTTGAATGGGCGCAGCCCCAACGCAGCCCGGAATCCCACTAAGGCATTCAATTCCGGAGTAACCAGCTTCTACACAAAACTCAACCAAGTCGTCCCAGACACAACCGGCCCCAACCTTGAGAGCAACCGAATCAGCCGACTTCTCAATACATTCGATCTCGGTATTTTGTGGGGATAAGACAAGACCCTCGAACCCATCATCAGACACCAGAAGATTACTTCCGCCGCCCAACACAAAAACTTCGAGGCCTTCCCGGGAAGCCCGCTCTAGGCACGAGCGAATCTGAGCAATCGTATTTGGACGGGCCAAATAACGGGCGCAACCACCCACGGCCAAGGTCGTGAGACCGGCCATAGAAACTCCCGACTCAAACTGTATCTCGCTCATCCTGTGTTCCTAAATGTTTAGAGCGGCAGGAGGTCCGAAGAGGTCTGCCCCTAAATAAACTCAAGTGGCTAAGATTTACCTTGCCTTCCTTTATAAAGGAAGGGTTTAAGAATATTGTATAGCTATATCAGGCAGCTTGACAGCCGGTGGTTCAAGATTCTATTGCGCAAACCACCTCGGCAAGTCCAAGCCGTCAACAACTTCGGGCTCGAAAAAAACTGGTAATTCTTATGCATAGACAATTCAAATTTGTAATCATTGGCTTCATCTTCCTCGCATTAAGCGCCTGCGCCGATAAAGCAGCCATGGAGCCATCGAGCCCGCAACCGAAAGTTCAAGAATCGAAAGAACTCGTTATTTATTCCGGCCGTGGACAAGTTTTGATTCAGAAGTTGGTAGATGACTTCGAAGCCGAAAGTGGCATCAAAGTAAATGTGCGTTACGAGAAATCCACTCAAGCATTAGCAAGCCGCTTACTCAGTGAAAAAGACCAAACTCAGGCGGATGTCTTTTTCGCACAAGACTCTGGTTACCTCGGTGCATTGGCGCAAAAAGGCGTTCTTGAAAAATTACCTGAGAATGTTCTCACGACTGTCGAAGACTATAATCGTGACAGCAATGGTTTTTGGGTTGCTACCAGTGGCCGGGCGCGTGTTCTGGTTTTCGACCCGCGAAAGTACCAGGAATCAGACCTGCCCGACTCTCTAGCAGAGCTTACCAATCCTAAATATGCCGGTATCGTTGGCTGGGCACCTAGCAACGCCAGCTTTCAAGCCCATGTCAGTGCCTTGCGTCACCTTTGGGGCGAAGAGAAAACCAAATCATGGTTAGAGAACATGGCGAAAATTCAACCGAGAGTTTACCCTAAGAACTCTCCACAAGTTCGCGGCGTATCATCGGGAGAAATCGGAATTGGCTGGGTTAATCATTACTACCTACACAAACTCCAAGCCTCTGATCCAAAGCTTGAAGCGAAGAACTACAGCTTCAGAGCGGAAGGTGATGCAGGCAACCTAATGATGTTAAGCGGCGTAGGTGTGGTTAAGGGCGCGAAGAACAAGGACGCCGCCTTGCAATTCGTCAATTATTTACTAAGCCCAAAGGTTCAAGAACGATTCACCCGTGAGCTTTATGAATACCCCACACATCCAAAGGTTAAGGCTCATTCGGATCTACCGGCTATCGCCACAAGAATGGTTCGCGTAGACCAGCAGCATCTCGCGGATGTTGGACCCACTCTCGAACTACTGCGTCAACTGAAGCTTCAATGAAACAAAGTACGGATGGTCGAATAAAGGGCATCCTGAATGCCTGGCCTCTTGGGTTGACCCTTGGGCTTATCCTCGCAGCCGTACTCGTTCCAATTTGTGGTCTCATCCTGGCCATGCTGGACCCAGCTGACCTCTTCGCGACGCCTCCAAGAGATTGGTCCGACCTTAGCTATCTTATTTTGCGAACGCTGGGACTCGCAATCATCGTGTCTTGCGCGTCACTGGTTTTTGGAACTTGGCTGGCTTGGGTACAAACCCGAACCCACTATTTCGGGCGACGCTGGTTAGCCCTCATCTCCACTTTACCACTGGCCGTTCCGAGCTATCTTCTTGCAACCATTGTTCGTGAAGCCATGGCCCCTCGCGGTAGCCTCGGTTCTATCCTCGGGTCAGAAACCGTCTTTTCTGGCTTCATCCCTGCCTGCATTGTTCTCACCTTGTCTTGTACTCCTTATGTGCAACTCTTGGTCAGTGCTGCCCTCGGAAGAATACCAGCCAGCACAGACGAAGCAGCTCAGCTTCTCGGAGCTGGCCCATGGAAACGCTTTTGGAGCCTCACCGCAAACGCCCTAAGGCCTACCTGGACATTCTCTCTCGTCATTGTTGCCTTTTATGTGATCAGCGATTTCGGAGCGGTTGCCGTTCTCGACTGCGAAGTGCTCACCTGGGCCCTTTATCAAGCTCGGCATGCACCGGCAGATGCGGTACGCATTGGCTTCGGAATGCTTTTATGTGTGATTCCTATCCTCATCGGCCTGCGGCTTCTTCACGGCGCAGCTAAACCTGAACGACACCTGGGAGATGCAAGACTTCTCAAGCGCAGCGAGCTGAAAGGCCCATTGCTTTTCATGACTTATAGTTTGCATGGCATCATCGCAGGCCTTGGGCTTGTTCTACCGTTGGTCACCCTCTCCGTGTGGGTTCTCAATGGTCTAGAAGCCAACATAACATTTTCTTCCATTGGCGCCCCTCTCGCCACCACGCTGGCTTACACCCTCTTTGGAGCTCTGATTACGATGCTCTGTGCTCTCTTGCCTGCTTGGACCTTCGGGCGACATCAGGGCAAGCTCGGCGAGATGGGTGAGCATTCAACCTACGCCGCCAGCAGTCTTCCCGGTATCCTCGTCGCGATGGGTATCTTCTACGTCTTTTTGGGCGTTCAGCGAATTCTTGGAACGTCACCAAACGCCTTCTCTTTGTGGAGTACCCTTGAGTCTTTTGGTCTCTTCTTGATCTTTGGTTACACCGTTCGATTTCTCTCGGAAGGTTACGCCGCCATTAAGCCCGCTGTTCTTCGGCTCGACCTTCGCCATGAAGAAACGGCGCAAACGCTTGGAGCATCCCGCCCCAGAATATTTCGTGAGATCACCCTACCCGCACTGGCCCCTGGGATGTTTACTGCGTATTGCCTACTCTTTATCGCGATTGCCAAAGAGCTACCCATTACCTTGATGCTTACGCCACTTGGCCGGCAAACTCTCGCCTACCGAATCTTTGATGCTCAACAAGAGGGCGCTCTGGCCGACGTTGGCCTTGGAGGCATTTTGCTATTAAGTTTGGCCTTTGCAATCCAAGCTCTGCTTTACAGATGGAGACGTCATGTCTGAGTCCCTGCCACTGGACATTCGTAATCTCAGTCACAGTTACGACGAGACTCCCACGTTCAGTGATCTCAACCTGAGTATACGCTCGGGGGAGCTGCTGGGATTGCTGGGTCCATCAGGCTGCGGAAAGTCATCCTTACTGCGCAGCATCGCCGGTTTCATTACCCCGCAATCAGGCACCATCCATATTGGCTCAAGGCAGGTAAGCGGTGACGGGCATAACCAGGTAGCGCCTCAAGAACGACGAGTCGGCATGGTCTTCCAAGACTACGCACTTTTCCCGGGAATGAGCGTCAATCAGAACATCGGCTTTGGTATCGCCGCAACGCCTGGCTGCGAAGCACGTATTCAAGCTTTGCTTCAGCTCTTTGACTTGAGCGAACTTGGAAACCGAAAACCCAGTGAACTCAGTGGCGGACAACAGCAACGCGTTGCCTTGGCGAGAGCACTTGCACCCAAGCCGCAGTTTCTATTGCTTGATGAACCTTTCGCCAACCTAGATGCCTCTTTAAGAGCACGGGTTGGCCGAGAAGTAAGAGCAGCTTTGGCTCAAGAAAATACGGCCGCACTGCTTGTCACCCACGACCGAGAAGAAGCACTCGGCTTAGCCGACCGTGTCGCCGTATTGGCCCCTCCCAGCCCCGGTGCCATCCCTACAATTGTTCAGATAGGCACACCCCAAGCCATTTATAACCAACCGAGTTCTAAAATGGTTGCCGAGTTGTCGGGCCCCTGCACACTCCTTAAGACCGAGTGTCAAAATAAGACTGCCCAGACCTCGATTGGAAAGATAGACTTAGCCACTGCTCACAATGGAGCGGGTACCGTTGTTATTCGTCCAGAACACGTTCAATTGGAGTCCGGCGAAAGTAATGCGCAAGTCTTAGATGTTGTCTACCGGGGTGCTCAAACTGAATGTTATGTTGAAACCTCGCTGGGATCGCTTCACTTATTCGTCGACTCACAACACGCACCTACCCCAAAAAGTTCTTGCCGAGTATCGATCATCGGCCCTTGTTGCGTCATCCCTGATTGATATACGCTAAGCGAGCATAAAGGAGTACCTCTTGACGGACGACGACCAGTTCCCACCTGAACTATTTAGCCACTATCCCGATGATAAACGTTCGGTAGTAGAACGGCTCGTCAATCTAACCAGTGGAGCGATGCGACTTGCATCCAGCGCCCGTGGTGTCTCGCGTAAGGTTGGTAAAGCCATCATGAGCTCGCCAGAGCACTTGCGCCGCTTAGAAGAAACCGGACTTTATCTGCGTGACCTTCGTGAAGTCGCTGGACTCACGCTCGACGAGCTTAGCGAAGCACTTGAACTAAAAGATGAGAGCGTTTTAGCCGCGGTTGAGAACGGCACCAGTACCATTTCCTTTGAGCTTGTTTTGCGGCTGGCTGCCCTTGTGGCTCGGCATGACCCTATTCCTTTCATTATGCAGTTTGTACGAACTTACAACCCGGAACTCTGGGAGATACTAGAAGCCTGGGGCGTGGATAAAATCCCGCTTCACTACGAACGCGAGCGGCTCTTTATCAACATTTACAGAAGCCGTGACGAAGCACGTACACTCAGTGAAGAAGGTTTTGAGAAAGTTCTAGCGCATACAAAAACAGCGTTCGATATGGCGCTGCATTTTGTAGAGGAACAAGAGCTTGCACTTGCACAAGCAGTGGCGGAGCTGGAACCAGAAGAAGAACTCGACGAGACCCTGGAAGACGATCCTGAGTCGGAACCAGACGATGCGGACGATGCAGGCGATTCAACGCCCCAAGGATAACTCAGAATCCCGCAACGTTTAGCCCCACACTGGGTACTTGATTAACTCAAAGATATCAGTCCAATACCAGCATTTAAGGCCGGCCCCGTATAAATCCGCTCGGCTCGCCCGGTCTACTTTGAATAGCTCTGATTTTGCGGCGTCCATTTCCATATTGACTGAATTGGAAGGACTGCCGATGCTATTCAAGAAACTACCCATCCTCGCCGTGTTGTTTCTCACGACCGCTTGCCAACTCAATACAAAGACCACCCAGGAGCTAAGCTTCCCGCTGGGAAGTCATCAATGGGATAACTCCCAAGACTATAATTACTCCTACCCAAACGACGCCTGCTCGGGCTGCCCTGTGGTTCATCTAAGTCAGCCCTCCGAATTTCAACTCGGCTCAAATGGCTGGCGAGTCGAGCTAAACAACAACACGACCTTCAACCTTCAAGGTACAATCCAAGGTTATGAAACAGGCGCAGTATGCGGACCTTACAACGATATGTTTTGCAGCAATGAATGGCGTATCTGGGGACCTGGTTCGTGGAACTCCGGTACTTACGAGACAACTCCAGGCGGTAACTTTTCCGTGAATGGTGATTTTAATATCAGTCCATCGTTTCAATGTGGAACCAGTCGACTCGTTCTTGCAGCACAAAACAGTTACGGCGTAACGCGTACGATTATCGAAGTAGACCGGCGAGGCGGGGTATGCGACGCCCCAATACAAGGGCCAACCATCAACATTCGCTTGAACTGGGACACGACCAATACCGACCTAGACTTGCACCTCCTGCGCGAAGGCGCTGAGCTTGGAGACCCAACTGGGGACTGCTATTTCGCAACCTGTACCGCCGCCAACGCCATGGGTACCAGTAACCTAGACTGGGGCACTCCCGGCAACGCCGCGGATAACCCTCTTTTAGATGTAGACAACAGTGCCACCGGCGGTCCGGAAAACATCTTCTTGGAGTCACCAGCCGATGGTACCTACACTGTGATGGTACATTTTTACGAGGGTCTTCAGTCGACCATGCCTGATTTAGAGCTTTGGGTAGGAAACGAATTGCGAAGCTGGACTGCATTTGATGCTTGGCTGCCGGACTTTAAGCAAGGAGATGTATGGGCTCCGATTACATTCGAAGTTCGAAGCGACTTGGTCCTAGCATACGAAAATCAAACAGTAGACGAGTATAGGTAAAATTAGATTGACACAGCCCCTCAGGTTTTTAATCCTTAAAGTATGAAAAACCTTATTGCTAGCCTTCTAGGCGCAGCAGTCGTACTCACCGCGCTACCTTTTTCATCCTATGCTCAAGAAGCCGAGGAGCCATCGCTTGCTCCACATAAACAGCGGCTCATGCAAGAGACCATTGTAGCACTTCGCTACAACCCTCTTGGACTCGCTGTAAAATCTCGCGCGGAATACCAATACAAACTCTACGAGTCTGAAAAGCGTATCTTCGAGCGCAACTACATCGCGCCTGGGTTATTTCTCGATTTTACACCGGCAAATATCAAAGTCGGACCGACTCTTGCTGTACAGCCCTTAACGATTCTCGGGCTATCTGCGGGGTACTACTTCCTGAATTACTTCGGAACCATGGACCGAATGCAGTCCTTTACATCTCTGGACGAGAACTTCAGTGACGACCAACAAAAAGAAAATGAGAGCTATTCAGCCTCCGGCACCGTGCTTCGATTGGGCGCGAAGTTTGAAATCAAGGTGAAGGAATTTGCATTCCGTTCCACCAACCGAGCTATGAAATTTAGCCTCGATACCAAAGATGAGGACCCGTTATTTTACGAAAGCGAGCTCGACCTTTTGGTAGAAGCAGATGGCTGGGCTTATCAGGTGGACAACGACTTTCTTTACATTACCGACTTCGGGCTGATTGCCGGCGTACGGCATACCTATGCAACTGCCTTTTATTCTGATGCTGTTCTAGGTGATAAAAATGGGGCCGGGGTCAATCACCGGGCAGGTCCATTTTTCGCGTACCGCTTTCACACTGATCCATTAGAAGAAAGAACCTTCTATAATGAGCCCACACTGGTTCTATTGGTGAATTGGTATTTGGAGCATACCTATCGCGCAGGGGAAAAAGCCGGTCGGGATGGCACCAGCTCACAGGCTATGCCTTATATCGCGCTCGCATTTAGATTTACCGGTGACATCATAGACATCGACTAAATCAATTTAGTCCATTCCCTTGATACGCTTAACCTGAGCGTAAGCCCGGTTTAAATTCCGCATCATTTTGGCATCGCCGCCCGTTCTATCCGGGTGGTGCTCCATGGCCAAAGCTCGAAACTTCTGCTTCACTTCGTTGGCCTTTGTATCGCGCCGCACACCAAGTAATGAAAAAGCTTCTTGTCGTTCCGGTAAGAGCAAAAGCTCAAGCTCCCCGACTCCGCGTCGCAGCGCCTTAACAAGCGTCCTTTTTACAACAGTACTTCCGGTGGTTCGTTCAAGCTCAGTGATGGTGTCGTAAAGCGGATCGAGGACAGTATCCACTTCGTGCTCAGAGAGTTCACCCCGAACGCCAATGGATTCCAGTTTCGATTCTGCAAACTCCCTAAGTAACTTCGCGGGAGACTTGAACATGGGCATGGCTAGCGTCTCTTGTCCTTAAAAAACTGCCGAAAATACCTCACCCGAGCATAACACGTTCTCCCGGTCGAAGCAGGAGAAGAAAGCTTAGGTCAACTGGAGGCATATTGGAGGACAGCTTATCTGGCAAGGCTTATGTGTTGTTAGACCAAGGCTACTCGCCTCGTATTGCTGAATGCCAACGGCTAAAAATCCACCTTATCACTGAAATAGTTGATTAAATCACTCAGCGGGTGCGACCAGCGCGAGAATCAGCTCCGAGCTGGTACAGATGCGCCCTACTCTGAGCTGCTCAACAACCTCCACGATCGAACGCGCCCCCTGCAACAAGTAGATAGTTACACTTTCCACTTGCGATATTAATTTTAAGACCATAAGGTCCGCTCGTGTCGGGCTAGAGAATAAATTCTCTAAGAAGGCGGAACCAGTGCTCCTAAGAACTGAAATGGCAAAGCTTTTCAAAGTTAGCGTTCAGGATGAGACATCACGGATTCTCAAGAGTCATTGGTACACGTTACGACAGCACTGTGTTGCATATTTCTGAGCACACAATGCCTTAAGAAGCGCGATCCAGGCATTTGGTCTGGTCACGGGACATCACGAAGGACCCCATGCCGTTGTGATGTCCCCCCTTTCGACAATGGGAATGAAACTTCCCGAAGAGTGCGCGAACCAGGCATTTGGTCTGGTCATGGGACATCACGAAGGACCCCATGCCGTTGTGATGTCCCCCCTTTCGGCCTCCCTCCTGCATTGTCTTGTCTATGAGCGCAACCAGCGATAAGCCACGACCATGATCGCTGAAACTCAATCTGTATTGCTGCCCAACATTGGAGCCGAAGAGAGTCATCGTTCAGGCAAGACTCTGGCTCAACACCCGGTCGTGATTCACCTCGGCGAACTTTGGCAGAACAGTTTTGGTTTACCTACCGAGTCCACAGCCGACAACTCCCCATCTCATCAAAACCCATACGGGGATGACTTGCCTGCTGCCCCTGGATTGCTGCCCTGGTTTGCGACGCAATCAACTTTTCTCGAAGCACAACAACGCGGTTTGCCGCACCTCGGCCCTAAGCCTCAAATCGTCCAGACGATTCATAACAAAGGCTTTGCAAAGCAGCTGGCTCAAACCATTGGGCATAAGGCTGGCTGGCAATACTCGCACATCCTGCAATGTATTCAGTCTGAACAAGAAGCCAAGAGTGCGCTTGAAGAGATCCTAGCCGGATGGCCACAATGGGCGCAGGCAAATTTTACCATTAAGCCCTGTATGGGAAGCAGCGGACGTGGGCGCATTGCCGGCAAAAATGGGCTCATCAGCACTCAACATATTCGGGGACTCATGAAAATGAGCCAACGCGGAGGAGCCATTGTTGAACCCTGGTATTCAACAATTCATAACCTATCGACCCAAATATTCTTTAAGCCAGACCTTACATGGAATATCTGTGGACATACCTCGCAAGTCCTTACACAGTCAGGCACGTATCTCGGAAATCATGGTCGGCTCGTTCAAGGCAAATCTAACTCTGGCACTCAGTATGATTCACAACTCGAGCAGGTTGCCCAATCCATTGCTCCGCTGATTCAAGAACAAGGCTTTGAAGGCATTTGCGGTTTCGACGCCTTCTCTTTCCTATGCCCGGAAACCGGTGCAGAGAAGTTTAGGGCCCCTCTGGAAATCAACGCTCGATTTACAAGCGCTACAGTGGGTATGCGTTACATGAGGCGCCTTGCCTCTCAGCATTCTATAGACCATGGCTCTTGGCTCTTCTTGCTCGATGCTCAAGAAGCGTGGTGCGAAGTGGCTGTCCAAAACCCAGACTGGAAATCGTGGATCATCCCCACAAAAACCACCGGAAAAAAGGCACTCATCCTGATCAGTGAGCACTCAGAAATCCTGAAGCAGTGGTTAGTGGAAAACGGGCTACGGCCTTAAGCTATCGTCACACCGACAGTACGACGGCAGAGTGCTACCAAGGAATCGACCTCTGTCGCAATTAAGGTCAATTCTGATTCGCTCTTAACAAGGTTCTCTACCACTTTGGCCGCTTTCGATATCATGGGAAAACCATAACCCCCGGCAGAACCCGCGATGTTGTGTCCCAAGCGGCGCAGTGACTCACGGTCTTGAGAGCCAACTGCTTCATTCAAATCGTCACAATACTTATGAAGGTTCACAACAAAGTTTCCGATGATCTCTTGCATGTATGGGTCATCCGCATACTCACTGACAATTGAGTCATCGGCCAGATCGGGTGCGGCAACAACGTCTTCAGCGTCGACAGGTTCCGCCGCTGCTTCCGCCGGTGTCTCTTGGGTACGTTCACTGAAAGGGACAAATTTAAAACTATCGCCCCACATACTTCCAGCCTCAGAGATGTATTTTTCAGACAGGCTTAGAAGTTCCGATAAGTTAATCGGTTTTGATGAATAATCATCACAGCCACAGGCAAGACACTTTGCCCGATCCGTGGCCATCGTGTGTGCAGTGAGAGCAATAATCGGCCCTTTATAACCTTTTTCGCGTAAACACGCGGTGGCGGTATAGCCATCCATTTCAGGCATCTGCATGTCCATGAAAATCATATCGTAGGGCACGCCCGACTCCCATGCCTCCATGGCAAGTTCCAGTGCCTCAAGACCATTGTTGGCCAATGTAACCTGCGCCCCGGCCTGACGCAGACGATAGGAAATCAAACGCTGGTTGTCCTTGCCGTCATCCGCCAAGAGGATATGACCTTTAAGCTGACCAGCCTGAACATCCAGAGACGAGGTATCTTCAGCTAGGCCCAGATACTGTTCTGGAGTCTGGGTCAGTTCCACATCCGACAGATCACCAGGCGCGATGCAGGTTGTAAAGGTGCTCCCCTTACCCTCTTGGCTCACAACAGTTATGCCACCACCAAGCAGCTCAGCGAGCTTATAAGAAATCGCGAGACCAAGCCCGGTTCCACCGAACCGACGCGTGGTTGTGGAATCGGCCTGTTCGAATCGCTCAAAGACCTTCTCTGCCTGTTCTTGGCTCATCCCAATTCCCGTATCGCAAACTTCAAATTGCAACACTTTCGCGGCACCTGGTTCAGGTTCAACCAGACTTGCCACGACACGAACCGAACCTTCATCCGTGAACTTAATCGCGTTGCCCAATAGGTTAACCAGAATCTGACGCAGACGGGTTGGGTCGCTCTTGGAGCTAAGCGGAATTTCGGTCGCAAACTCAATGCTGAAACCTATGCCCTTCTCTTCAGCTTTAGCTTTTACCAGCGAGTGTACTTCTTCAAGAATCTTAATCGGGGAAAAGTCGATTGACTCCACCGTCATCTTCCCAGCTTCAATCTTCGTGATATCCAAAATATCATTGATAATATTAAGCAGGTGCTGACCGTTTCGCCGAATCGTATGGATACAGTCTGAACGATCTGATTCATTCTGGGATGGGTCGAGAAGCAAATCTGCAAAGCCCAAAATAGCAGTCATCGGCGTTCGTATTTCATGGCTCATATTGGCAACGAACTGTGTCTTGGTGTGGTCAGCCATTTCGGCTTTGTTTTTCTCGATCTCAAGACGCAAGAGAGCAATTTCAAGCTCGTTCGATTTATCTTTTTCCGCGGCGGCCGCTCTGGATGCCTCAGCCATCGCCCTCATCACATCCGACATATCGTGCGCGACCAAAACATAGCCCGTTAACATGCCTTCTTCGTCGAACATGCTTGAACCAGTTATCGTTACTGGAATTCTCGTATTATCATCGCGCTCGAGAACAACGTTCAAACCATTGACTGTGCCGTTTTTTAAAACGGCATGAATACCCGTCATAGAAACTAAATCATCAGCCACAACCATATTCGTAAAACGCTGACCCAAGATATCCTCGGGGGCTCGGTCCATCATGGCAAAGAGCGGTTCATTGGCCCGCTGTACCTCTTCATTCTCATCAAGAATAACAAGTGCGTCGCCCATCGAGTTAACGATATTTTCAAGATAGGTTTGAGACGCCGCAACTTCACTTTGCGACTCTAAGATATCGTCTTCTGCGAGTTTGATTTCTCGATG
>JABJBS010000412.1 GCA_018668695.1 Deltaproteobacteria bacterium | reverse complement strand
GGCACCTGAAGCCAGCGCGTCTACCAATTCCGCCACCTGAGCGAGGCGGGCGGTATATACGCAGCCGTTAACGACAGGTCAACGATTAACTCGCCCGTCTGACAGTTTTGAAGTGGTTTTGAATGTGTGTACCTGCTTGACTTCACTCGGGAAAAGGGGATGCTTGTAGAAGCGAGATCAAAACGCAGGATGGATTATGTTTATTGAGAGCGATATCGAAATTCGCATTCAAGACCGTACGGCTTACGCCCAAGAGGATCACGAGCTTAAGCTATGGGTTCACGGTGCTTTTCGGGATTTGGCGTGCTACCGGGTTTCCGACTTTCAACGCGTCGACACGAAAAAAGTGCGTGCGGTGGTGACACTTAAAATTTCAGTTTTAAGCCCGGATGAGCAAGAGTTGATAAAAAATCGTCCGAATGATCATGCACTCTTACAAACGCATTTGGAGGCTTTGTTTACGGGCAAAGGCAAGCTTCGCTGCTTGGGTCAGCCTCGCTTGATCAAGCTTTAGACGCCGATGGAGCCTTAGGATTCTGGATCCATTTCCAGGTCGACGCCGTTCCAGGCCTGGCCATAGAAATCACGCACGGTGCGTACAATCTCTCGGGCGTTTTCCGGTGGTGTTTTTGGAAGAATGCCGTGGCCAAGATTCATAATAAATCCAGCGTCACCTTTCATGTCTTCTAGGATGGCAGTCACCCGCTTTCTAACTTCGGGAGCACTGGCAAAAAGAGCACATGGATCAAGGTTGCCCTGAAGTGTGATGCCAGGACCGACTTTTTCACGGGCATCTTTTAAGGAGATGGTCCAATCCACGCCGAGCACGTCGCTCTTCATTTTGGCAGCTTTATCGAGGTGTTGAGAGATGCCTTTGGCGAAATAAATCACGGGGACACCTAATTCTTGAACACCGCGAATGACTTTTTCCGCATACTTAAACGCGAATTTCTCAAGGCAATCGGGAGGTAAAAGTCCGGCGTTGGTATCAAAGACTTGAATCACATCGCAGCCAGCTTCAACTTGGGCGCGTGCGTGAGCGGTGACTGCTGTAGCGACTTTGTCCAGTAAAGCATCGAGTTGCTCAGGAGCATCGTACATCATGCTCTTAAAATGAACCCAATTTTTATCGGGGTAGCCTTCAATCATGTAGGCCGCCAGCGTCAGCGGAGCACCAACGAAACCAATAAGGGAAACGTGGTCGGGTAAACCCGCGCGCGTTTTAGCGATGGCTTCAAAGACGAACGGTAGATCTTTGGCTGGGTCGATTTCCGTGAGCGCATCGATTTCTTTCATCGTGCGTACCGGGGGATCGAACCGTGGGCCAGGTGAGAAGTCGAGGTTGAGCCCCATTCCCCATGCCGGAATGGTGATGTCGCTGAAAATGATGGCAGCGTCGGTATCTAGATACTTCGCGGCCTCCAAGGTGGCTCTCGCACACAGGTCGGGGTTTCGGCAAAACTCCAAGAAGGTATGCGGTGCTCGGATGGCTCTGTATTCCGGCATATACCGGCCAGCTTGGCGCATCATCCATACAGGAACGCAGTCTACTTCTTCGCCGCGGCAAGCACGGTTAAATCGCGTATCGGTGATTCTCTTGGTCATGGACGCTCACATACCTGTCTCAAGGCCGCTGCGCAATGTGGGAGAGAGGCTTCTCCCATGCCTAATTTTCTAAGATGCCGTAATTTGTGATCGAGCGGCATCGGTTCGAGCTTCTCGGGCTTATTTTGAGAACCCATGGAGCCGTGCTAGACTGAGAGTTGGTTCAAAATAAGATGAATTAGGGTAAAATAAAGTGTCTTCTATTACGGAACATAGTGAAAATCTGATCGAAAGTCGTGTGGAGGCGCACGACAGCCAGCAGTTTGAGGTGAAGCTCGACTACTCAATTGACCCCAAAAAGCGGCGTAACCAATACCGGGTAGAAGCTTATATTTTTATTCCCAAAAGTTTGGGGATCAATCGCGATACGTATTCCACGGAGCATTTTTTCCGCGACACCCAAAGCTATATTCGTTTTAAAACTCCGAGTATCGACTTGAAGGATTTACTCTCTCCAGGTGCACAGCATTCACCCTTCATTCGCTTAAAGTCTGCCCTGGCCACTCTTGGTGACAAGCCAACATCTGAACCCGCTCGTCGTAAGCTTTTACGAGAGCTGAAACTTCTTGCCTGCCAGGTGCGAGCAAATATGCGCGATAGAATTCGTGATTTGGTGGAACGTTTACCAGAACCAGATTCAGCCCAAAAAAACGAAGAGGCATCTTTAAGTGAATCGGCTATTTGTGAAGTGGTTTCCGAGATCAAGATGGTTTTTGAGGCTTATCGAAATCTCAAGCCTGAGCTTCTTCACAAGGGTGTAGGGTTTGAAATCCAAGATACCTATCAAAAAGTGGATGAATACCTGAGCTTGGTTTTAGAAAACCACCTGACCCACTTATACGAAGCCCTGGAAGAGCTTTACGATGAAACGCTTTTTGCGACAGCCCGCGTGCAATCATCTCAATTGCTGCGTGATGAACGGGATTACCGAGATGCTTCTGACTACCCTCGGATTCTAGAGGGCGGCGTACCCAACGAGCATTACCTTTACCGCCGCGGTCTTTTAAAGAAGATGGCGATGTCGGTTTTATTTTTGAAAGTGAACAAAGAAGATTCAGGGGATGGTCACTCTGATTTAATCGCAAGCATAGCAGCGGGTGTGGCGATGGTATTTGCTGTGTTTACTGGTATTTGGGCGCAGATGTCCTATGGCCTAAATACGGGACCATTTATTGTTGCCTTGGTTTTAAGCTACGTTCTCAAGGACAGGATTAAAGATTGGATCAAGCGTTATTACTCGGCGTTTATTGCGTATCGGCTCTGGGATAGAAGCACTCAAATCATTGATCCTACCCATGGCGGGGCGGTGGGGCGGTGCCGGGAGCAAGTGGAGCACTTAAGTAAAAGTAAGGTTCCGGCTTCGGTCCTCAAGAATCGTCATGCAGGAGAGCCAGACTCGGTAGAAGCTCAGGCTAAACAAGAAAGCTGTATCCGCTACAACAAAGAGATTCGCTTAGATGGTAAAAATATCGATTTGAATCATGGACGGTTATCGGATGTTAACGACATTATGCGTTTTAATATTTGGCGAATGTTAATTTTAGCAGATGACCCCAAACACGACGTCCGCCTCTTTAATGTTAAGCAGGGCCAAGTGGAAACGGTGGTTTGCCCCAAGGTCTATCACTTAAATATTCTCTTGAGATTTTACAGCGGTTTGGGCCACGAACTGGTTAGCTCGGAGCGGGTGCGGGTGGTGTTCGACCGCGATGGTATCCGTCACCTCGATCTGCTGAACGCTTAATCTAAAGTTCGACGTCCTGAGCTTTTTCTTCCTCTTCAGGTGAATTATCGCTCGGAGCGACGGGAGGTTCGTCCGGCTGCAGGGCTTCATTTTCTGCTGGCTTCTCGTCTGGTGACTTCTCTTGCGGCTTTTCTTGGGGTGTACCCTCTTCGGGAGCGGCGTCCATTTCACCTCTGAGGACTTTGATGCGCGCCTGAACTTGGGCAAGCGATGCCTGAGCCTCGCCCTGAAAAGACGTTCCTTGCTCAATGGCCTCTTTGAATTGTGCTGCTGCAGCTTCTAATTGATTGACGATACCAGTGAGCAGATTTTGACCTTTTCGGAAAGACAGATCTGCTCTAAGGACGGCAATATCTCTGCGTTGTTCCTCAGAAACACCAGGCAGCAAAACGCAGCGCTGGATGTAGTCCGCGGCTTGGGACGAGATGGTTAGGTCGTCGCTGCCGAGCTGTTCCCGGGCCCACGCCGCAAGGATGGAAAACATGGCGCGGTCGAGATCGGTGCGATCTTCAAAGTGCTGGCCTCCGGGTACTTTTTCACCGGCCGGCAAGCTGATGGGCGCGTAGGCCTCACGTAGGCGAGACTCGTCGGGCTGATAAGTCTCAAACCCCGTCGGCATGAACTTACCTTTTTGGACCACCATGGTTTGACCGACCTGAGCGAGCCGATAAGTCCGCCGATTGAGGTCGCTCAAGAGGTAAAGCACAGCGCCGATGAGCCCAACCATGACCAAGAGCATCATCCATGTGCCCAGAGACTTGAAGAAACCTTTGGCCTTCGATGGCGGCGGGGTGGGCGTCCAGGCGGCTTGGGGCTCGGGTTGTGGTTTGGCCTCTGCCGGTTTGTCGGCGGGGGCTGCGTTCTGTGTTGCCGCTTCTAGCTTCGGCGTCTCAGGTGTCTCCATGGTAAACCCCAATGAAAGGAAGGTTACGAAGTTTGCTGGCGTAATCTAAGCCGTATCCCACGACGAAAGCATCCGGGCATGTAAAGCCGGTAAAATCGATGGGGATGATGCCCTTGTGGCTGGTTGGCTTGTCGAGCAGCGTGCATACTTTGATTGATTTGGGCTGACGGGTCTCAAAGTTTTCCAAAAGGTACTTCATGGTGAGGCCAGTATCGATGATGTCTTCGATGATTAAGACATCTCGGCCTTGAATACTGGTGGATAAATCAGATGTGATTTTCACCACCCCGGAGCTTTTGGTCTCGTCACCGTAGCTTGAAATACCAATGAATTCGCAGTGAAGGGGAAGTTCGATATGGCGCACGAGGTCGGCGTAGAAAAGGAATGAACCCTTCAGAACACCCACCACACACAGTTCAGTACCCGCTGGGTAGCTTTCTGTGATGGCTTTACCAAGCTCTTTGTTGCGCTGGGCGATTTGCTCTGCACTCATCACTACGTCGATATTGTCTCGCCACTTGCTGTAATCACCGTCCATTGTTTTCTACCTATACAAAGCTGTTATTGAGGATTTCGCCGACACCGCCAGCTCCCGGAACAATGTATTGAACATCATTCAATCCGGACTCTTGTTCGGGATGTGTTCCCGGCCGTGTACCCAGAATCTCCTCACTACTCATACCGCGATCTAGCCTCAGGGCATAGATCACAGTGTCAGGATGGTCTGTCTGAATCGTGCGAATGTACTCCGGGGTGATGATTAAATGCACGGTGATGAGTTTTGCGGGCTTACCGCCCGGTAGTTTTTTGTAAATTTTCAGAGCATCGCTCATGCTTGCGCCCGTTGCGCCCATCGGATCTGGGAAAAGAACCACTGCGTTGTCGATATCGCCGCCAATTTTGGAGCCGGTATGGTTAATCCCACAGACTTCGCCCGCTTCGTTGGTGGCCCGGTTCATATAGAGGTGATCTTGGCGAACGCCCTCAGGGTTGACCACAGTATTAAGCAGTTCGAAGGCGATTTGGCTCGGTAAGGTGCCCGCCCGAGCGATATCAACGGTCACATAGCGGGTGCTGGGGTCCAGGACTTCGCCCTGCCAAACCCCTTTTGGGGTCACACTGACCATCCGAATGTCCTCTTGCACGGCAATCCGCGGCGTTTCCCGAGCAATCACGGTTCGCAGGAGGCTTGCGTAAAGCTCCCGCACCAAATGGGTGATGGCCGGCTGTTGCGTTTTGGGTGAAGAGAGCTGTGTAAGCCAGCTCATGAGCAACGGGTCTGAGATGAGATGAACGTTTTCACCATATTCGTGAGATATTTCAGACATATTGAATGGATATTGGAAATAGGTCGAGTCTTTCATGGGCGCATACTAACCCGAGATTTCGGGAATTTCAAAAGCTGCCCATCTTGCGCCCGGCGCTGAGCTGATTATGTTGCCATAGGGGGCGTATCTAACGTATGAGGCCTTCGGTACTAGGTGTTATGCACGCCTTGATAAGGAGAGATACCAATGAGTTCTTATGATCCGTTCAATAAGCCATCCAGTGGTGGTGGCGGCGGTGGCGGTCCTCGCAGACCCACTCGCGATCCTGTTGAAGAGCTGACACGCAACTTCAAGAACAAGGGTGGTTCTTTTTTAACCATGGGCTTGCTGCTCTTGGGCGTAGTCGCTGTCATGTCATCTTTCTATACGGTGGATGCGGGTCACGTGGGCGTTGTACTGCGTTTCGGCGAACACATTGATACCACCAAGCCAGGTCTGCATTTCAAGGTTCCATTCGGCGTAGACCGCGTGCAAGATGTTGCCGTTGAGCGTCAACAAAAGATGGAATTTGGTTTTCGTACGGCCGCAGCCGGCGTTCAATCGACGCTTCGGCGTGACGGTGAGACTGTTGCTGAATCCGATATGCTTACCGGCGACTTAAACGTTGCGAAGGTTGAGTGGATTATTCAGTACGTCATCAAGACGCCTGAGAAGTACCTATTTCAGTTCCGAGATATCGAGACGACATTGCGTTTGATGGCAGAAGCCACCATGCGCAGCGTCACCGGTGACTACTCTTTTGATGAAGTTATTACCGACGGACGTGAAGAAGTTGAACGCCGAGCGAAAGAGCTGCTTGTTGACCTTAACAAGCGCTACGACACAGGCATCGATATTCAGCAACTTAAGCTCCGAGACGTCAACGCTTCGATTGCGGAAGTACAAGATGCACTTCGAGATGTTGAATCGGCCAAGCAAGAACGTGAGCGAATGAAGAAGCAAGCCATGGCTGCTTACAACAAGGTCGTACCTCGTGCCCGTGGTGAAGCGATGGAAACCATCGAACGCGCCAAAGCTTATTCCATCGACCGCGTGAACCGCGCCCAAGGTGAAGCAAACCGCTTCAAGGCGCTGCATGAAGCTTATCGACGAGCACCAGAGGTTACGCGAACACGTCTCTACATTGAGTCGATGGATCGGGTTCTACCGAAGGCAAAGCGTAAAGTTGTTGTTGATTCCAAGACCAAAGGTCTTCTTCCGCTCCTGCACCTGAATGAAGGAGGCATCAAATAATGCGTGCTCCAATTGCTTTAATTATTATTGTTTTGGGTGTGGTTCTTTTTCAAGCATCCACCTACGTGCTTCCTGAATGGGAGCAGGTCATTATTACTCAGTTTGGCGAGCCTATAGGCGACGCGGTAACAGAGCCGGGCCTTCATTTTAAAACGCCGTTTATCCAAGAAGTGAACCGCTTTGAGAAGCGCTGGCTTGAATGGGATGGTGAAGAAAGTGAAATGCCTACGAAGGAAAAGACGTATATCTACGTTGATACCTATGCTCGCTGGCGAATCATTGATCCATTGAAGTTCTTCACTTCGGTTCGCGATGAAGCAAGTGCGCAGTCGCGCCTCGACGATATCATCGACTCTGAAACGCGTAACGTCATCGCGTCTCACAACTTGATTGAAGTTGTGCGCAGCACCAACCGCGAATTTCAGCAAGCGCTGGATGTAGAAGTTGCGAAGATTGCGGGTATGGCTGAAGAGAAATCACCTGAAATTAAAGCGGGTCGTGACAAGCTTACCCGCTTGATTCTCGAAAAAGCAGCAACGGCAATGCCTGAGTTTGGCATCGAGTTGGTGGATATTCAGTTTCAGCGTGTGAACTATACACGAAGCGTTAAGACCAAGGTTTTCGAGCGAATGATTCAAGATCGTCGCAGTATTGCCAACGCCTATCGCTCTGAGGGTGAAGGTGAGTCGGCGCGTATCAGTGGTGATAGAGAGCGCGAGCTTAAGACCATTGAATCTGCAGCGTTTAGAGATGCTGAATTTCTTCGCGGTGCAGCGGATGCGAAAGCAACGGATATTTATGCCGAGGCTTACAACCGCGACCCAGGTTTTTACAAGATGGTAAGAAGCCTTGAGAGTTACGGAAAGACCATTGATGAAGATTCATGGGTGGTTCTGTCCTCTGATTCTGAATACTTCAAAACGTTTGTGAATCCTCAAGCGCGTTGAGGCCAAGATGAGTTCCATGCGCGAAAAAATGGAGGCGATGGTTCGCAAGGCTCAAGACGAGGTTTGTGAAGCAGTCTCTAAGCTGGATGGAACTGAGTTTCGTGAAGACAACTGGGAGCGTCCCGGCGGCGGAGGCGGCACAAGCCGCGTGATTCAAGGCGGCAACGTTTTTGAAAAAGCTGGCGTGAACGTTTCCGTTGTCTACGGAACCCTCTCTGAAGAAGCCGCTCGTTCGATGGGCGGTGGTTCTGAGCTTGGAAATCAAGACCTTGATTTCTTTGCCACGGGCGTAAGCCTTGTCATTCATCCCCACAATCCAATGGCACCTACCGCTCACGCGAACTTTCGCTATTTTGAGCGTGGTGATGGCTCCAAGCCTGGCTCATGGTGGTTTGGGGGCGGAGCAGATCTTACGCCAAGCTATCTTTTTGAAGAAGATTGCAGTCATTTCCATCAAACGCTTAAAGACGCTTGTGACGCTCACGATCCTACTTATTACCCAGAGTACAAAGCATGGTGCGACCGATACTTTCACATCAAGCACCGGGGCGAGACGCGCGGTGTTGGCGGAATCTTCTTTGACAACCTCAAAGATAAGCCCGCTGAGCAATGTTTAGCGTTTAGCGAGGCCTGTGCCGCATC
>JABJBS010000411.1 GCA_018668695.1 Deltaproteobacteria bacterium | reverse complement strand
GGCGTGCACCTAAAACAAGCACTTTTAGATGAGACCATTCACAACCCCAATCATTTAGAGATTGCGACGTCTACTCACTCAATAGAGAGTATTCAAAAAACAGCGGAAATCGGTGCTTCGTTTTGTGTGTTCGGTCCTGTTTATAATCCTAAATCGAAAGTCGCGCCTGCGGTGGGCCTCGAGACCCTTAAGCTAATGACTCAACAAAGTCCTATAGATATTGTAGCTCTAGGTGGCATCACACACGAGCGTGTTAGCCCATGCCTTAAAGCCGGTGCAAAAGGTGTCGCTTGTATTTCTGCTGTGATGCGCAGTTCGCAACCAGGCAAAAGCATAAACCAACTGATTCAAGCAGCCCAATAACGATGACCCATCAACAACGACTTACCGTCCAAGCACCGCAATCTGGGCTTTTCGATATAACTGCTCGCATTCGTGAAGTGGTTGAAAAAGCCAATATCCAATGCGGGATGTGCCACGTTTTTGTTCAGCACACGAGCTGCTCTTTGGTGATCCAAGAAAATGCTGATCCATCAGCTCGCCAAGATTTAGAAAACTGGCTCGCAAGGCTCGCTCCGGAAAACGACCCGCTTTACACCCATACACTAGAGGGTCCAGATGATATGCCGGCGCATCTTCGCGCGGCGGTTACTCATACGTCAGAAAACATTCCAATTGTTGATGGTGCGCTGGGCCTTGGTACTTGGCAGGGGCTCTACTTGTGGGAACACCGGCGACACACAAGCCCAAGACAAATTGTTGTCACAATTATGGGTGAATGAAACCAGCTTCGTTGAAGGTTATTTTTGAGGCGGTTTCTTTCCAGACGCTTTTAAGACACTCACACCCTCGGGTATCTGAAAATCAAACAAACGCTCCTCAACGACCTTTGTTTTGTCGAAATTCGAGAGAGTGTACTTCGTCTCATTTCCTAGAGGATCGATGACAACGGACCGTACAACTGTTGCGGTGGCTGTATCGACAACCAACAAAATCTTATCGACCGTGGCTACAGACATCTTGGGCCACAAGACCAGAACCTGTTGAGAGGCATTGCCTCGTTTGCATTCTGTCTCACATCCCTGAACTTCAAAGCTCTCGCGCAAATCACCCTGCCCCCACAAAAACCGTAAGGCTTGAGAGAGTTGGCTCTCTTGGAAGTCCTCGAAAACTGTGACTTGGGCTGATTCTGGCTCATAAAAATAAGCAGCGGTTCCGGTATAAACGAAATCCTTACGCACCGGCTTCATATACGTCCAGCGTACCCGGCCATCTTTTTTTGCCCAGAGTCGGCCGCTTTCCTCGCGGGTGGTACCGCGTAGGGAATCCAAATAAGACTGAGAAAATTCAGCACTTACATCCGACTGGCTATCGTAAGTTGCTTGAACGCGCGCAACAAGAGTCGACACGTCTAGAGCTGTGGTGCTCAGAGCCAGCGAGGCCAATAAAATACTTATCATAACTTTTCTCGCATCATGTCTAAGAGACGTTGAGCATCCATCGCTCATTCACTTCAGGGCATGCGAGTATCAGGCGGAGAGATCTTTAATCAACACTTCTCTTGGCTTAGAACCGTTTGGCGGACCCACCATGCCCTCTTCTTCCATCTGTTCAACCATTCTTGCTGCCCGGTTGTAGCCAATGGAGAGCTTACGCTGAATAAAGGAGACTGAAACTTTCTGGGCTTGCGCGATGATTTCAACCGCTTTATCAAAAAGCTCATCTTTCACCTGCTCTTGATTGTCGGAGCTCGCTTCAGGTTCGGGAGCGAGAAGAATAGACTCGTCGTACTCAGGTTTACCCTGTCCGCCCACAAACTCACATGTACGTAAGATTTCCTCATCCGTAACCAAAGAGCCATGCACACGTTCCAAGCCGCCAATACCCGGCGACATGTAAAGCATATCACCCCAACCCAAGAGGTTTTCCGCACCGCTGGTACCAATGATGGTCTTCGAATCAAAGTTCGAGCTGACCGCAAATGCGATACGGGTGGGCAAGTTTGCCTTAATGGGGCCGGTAATGACATCCACTGAAGGCCTCTGCGTTGCTAAAACAAGGTGAATACCTGCAGCACGGGCCTTTTGGGCAAGGCGCATAATATAGCTCTCAACTTCTCGGCCTGCGGTCATCATCAAGTCGGCAAGCTCGTCCACAATGATCACCAGGTAAGGCATCGAGTCACAAGGATCTCCCAGTGTCCCATCGTCCGTCGGTGTCCGCAGCTTCACACCCTTATCGGCTGCCTCCTTCACGCGCTTGTTGTAACCGTCGATATTTCGCACATTCAAAGTGGACATCATTTGATAGCGACGTTCCATCTCTTCAACGCCCCATCGAAGTGCCATAGCCGCCTTCTTTGGATCAACAACAACTGGCAAGAGCAAGTGGGATACCGCGTTGTAAACTGAGAGTTCAAGCATCTTTGGATCCACCATAATGAAGCGCACTTCATCAGGCGTGGACTTGTAGAGAATACTCATAATCAATGAGTTTACGAAGACACTCTTACCGCTACCCGTTGCACCGGCAACCAGCAAGTGAGGCATTCTGGCCAGATCAACCACTTTGGCGTTGCCTTCGATGTCTTTACCCAAGGCAATCGGAAGCTTTGATTTAGACTTGCGAAAGTTCTCGTGTGCAACCAACTCTTTAAAGAATACGGTCTCGCGAGTTTCATTTGGAATCTCAATTCCCACCGCACCTTTGCCTGGAATCGGCGCCACAATCCGAACTCTCAACGCTTCCATCGACATCGCAAGATCATCGGCAAGGTTAGAGATTTTGG
>JABJBS010000410.1 GCA_018668695.1 Deltaproteobacteria bacterium | reverse complement strand
TTTGGATCTCATCTTGCGAATTTAGTGCGTCGCATCCGGCGCATTGCACGTTTTCACGGTGCGGACCCTATCTTTCTTTTCGCATCAGCAACCATCGGCAACCCTGCTGAACACGCATCGCGGATGGTCGGAGAGCAGGTTGAGTTGATTGGTGAGAGCGGTGCACCTACCGGTCAGCGGCATGTCTTGGCTTACAATCCACCGGTGGTCAATGCTGAACTCGGGATTCGTCAGAGCTGTATTAAAGTCGCTGTAAGGCTCGCGGCCGAGCTGATTGAAGCGAAGGTCTCGACTATTATTTTTGGACAAAGCCGAAACAACGTTGAGGTGATGCTTAAGTATCTGCGTGAGAGGCTCGTTCGTAACAAGATGGACCCTGAATTGGTCCAAGGTTATCGAGGAGGCTATTTGCCTCAGCGGCGTCGGATGATTGAGGCGGGCTTGCGCAATGGCGAAGTCGGTTGTGTGGTCGCCACCAATGCTTTGGAGCTTGGTATTGATATCGGCTCTTTGGATGCGGTTATTTGCGCGGGTTATCCTGGTTCTATCGCGAGCCTATGGCAGCGTTTTGGCCGTGCGGGTCGGCGCCAAGGTGATAGCTTAGCGGTTTTAGTTACCAACAGTTCTCCTCTAAACCAATTCTTTGCGACACATCCTGATGGTTTGGTGACTGCACCTGTAGAGCAGGCGAGAATCGACCCCGACAATGTTGAAATTCTTATTCAGCATCTTAAGTGTGCTGCTTTTGAATTACCGTTTGAATCCACGGAGTCCTTTGGAGACTTACCACCCGATGCCGTAGCCGATGGGCTTCAGTTTCTTGCGGAGCACGAAGTGCTTCACGCGGTAAGCGACGAGAGTGGAAAAGTTACTTACCACTGGGCAACTGATACCTATCCCGCAAATCATGTTTCACTTCGAAGCGTGGGCTGGGATAACTACGTCGTCATCGACCTAGATACCGACAAAACCATTGCAGAGATGGATTGGCGTTCCACTCATACCATGCTTCATGAGCAGGCGATTTATCAGCACAATGCCAATCAGTATCAAGTTGAGAAACTCGACTACGACAACCACAAGGCATTTGTTCGTCAAGTAAGCTCTGACTACTACACGGATGCCATGACCCATGTGCGCATCGCCGTGATTGAAGAGTCTGAATCGCTGACCTTGGTAGAAGCTGCTGGCTCGAAGGTTCAAGCCTCGCTGGGTGAAATCAGTGTCGTGGAAAAAGTGGTCGGTTATAAAAAGATAAAATACCACACTCACGAGAATGTTGGTTATGGGGAAGTGCGGCTACCAGAAATGGAAATGCACACCACTGCATTCTGGCTCACGATTCCAAGCGAACTGGTTGAGAAAATTCCGGCATCGCGTCCTTCCGTCATCGACGCTTTACGCGGCATTTCAAAAGCAATGCACACCGTTGCTACCATCGGTTTAATGACAGACCCTCGCGATATTGGGCGGCGCTTAAAAGACCAGAGTGAGTCGCAAGATGATAGCCCTGGCCAAATCATCGATCCAACCATTTATCTTTACGATAAAGTGCCGGGCGGAATAGGGCTGGCTCCTCGTCTTTTTGATGAGCGCGAGGCATTGATTAGCCGAGCCCGCGTGGTGATCGAAGCTTGCCCGTGTGAGGGTGGTTGTCCGGCTTGTATTGGCCCTATGATTGGATCTGAGGATCAAGAGCCCGGTGAGCAGGCTGCGGTTGAGATTGACTTGGAAGTGAACCGAAAAGCGTTGGCGGTTGCTATCTTGAAGCTATTGGATGCCGGATGAGTAAGCTTAAGGGAAAATTGTCTAGGCTAAAATCTGCCGGGCCCGCTTCAAGCAATAAGCGTAAAGTTCCGGCGGCGGTTAGCGAGGCGGAGCCGTCTAAGCAAGAGAAGATCAGCGACTTTCGGTCTCGAATGAAAAACCTCGGCCGAGGCAAAGCCCGCCGAAAAAAACCGAAAACTGTGGTGATACAAAATTTGGCTGGCGAGAATTGGGATTCGCCTTGGGGAACGATTCGTCGTGTGGTGAAGCGCTATCCTTTGGCGCATTGCCATGGAACCCAGCCAGTGGGCGAGGCTTTGAGTGCGCGCCGTGAAATCCTTGCAAGGGTTGCCTTAGATGACACCATGCTCGAGACCCCAATCGATGGCATGTTGTTTCTCGACGAGATCGGCGA